>JBFIDS010000363.1:0-4248 GCA_041603715.1 Paraconexibacter sp.
CGCGGCGAGGATCTGTTCCGTTAGCCGACGGAGACGACGGCCATCGGGCGCCCGCCGCGCGGGGTCTCCACCTCGATGGTCTCGCCCGCGCGCGCCCCGATGAGCGCGATGGCGACCGGGGACTCCGCGGAGAGCTTGCCCTGTGACGCATCGGCCTCGGTCGGCCCGACGATCGTGTAGGTGCTCTCGCGGCCGGACTGCTCGTCGCGGACGGTCACGGTCGAGCCGAAGCCCACGACGTCCCCGTCGGTGGGCGCCTCGACGACGACCGCGTTGCGCAGCCGCTCCTGCAGGCGCAGGATCTTCGTCTCGAGGTGCCCCTGGTCCTCCTTGGCGATGTGGTACTCGGCGTTCTCCTTGAGATCGCCCATCTCCCGCGCGAACGAGATGCGCTTCGCGATGTCCTGGCGCGCGGTCGTCTCGAGCTCCTTGAGCTCGGCCTTGAGCGCCTCGAGTCCCTCCGGCGTGATCGACCCGTCACCGCTCATGCGCCCGCTCCCACGGCGTCGAGCACCGGCGCGTCGGAGGGGGCGACACCCACCGGCATCCGGCGTCGCACGCTGTAGAGCGTCGTGCGCTCCGCGGCCGGCCGGCCGGCGCGGTGCGCGGCGGCGACGAGGTCCTCGGGCTCGAGACGCACGCCGTGCGAGCTCCCGGCCATCCTGCTGATCGACTCTTCCATGAGGGTGCCTCCGAGATCGTTGACTCCCCAGCGCAGCGACTCGGTCGCCGCGTCGAGGCCCATCTTCACCCAGCTCGCCTGCAGGTTGCGCACGCTGCGCCCGAGCGCGAGCCGGAAGACGGCGGTGTGCTTGAGGTTCTCATCCCGTGAGATCTCCTCGACGCCGTGGGTGCGGCCGAGCAGCGTGAGGAACGGGATGAACGAGAGCGGGACGAACTCGGTGATGCCGCCGGTGCGCTCCTGGAGCTCACGGACGACCCGCATGTGCTCGGCGAGCTCCCACGGCTCCTCGACGTGACCGAACATGACGGTCGAGGTCGACCGCAGCCCGGCCGCGTGCGAGGCCTCGATGACCTCGACCCAGCGAGCCGCGGGCAGCTTGTTCGGGCTGATCCGCTCGCGGACCCCGTCATGGAGGACCTCGGCGGCCGTCCCCGGCGTCGAGCCGAGCCCGGCGTCGCGCAGCGCGGCGAACACGTCGGCGAGCGACAGGCCGCTCACCTTCGCCATGTGGTCGATCTCCATCGGCGAGTACGCGTGCAGGTGGAGATCGGCGCCCCGCGTGGCCGCGTGGTTCTTCGCGAAGCGCAGCCAGCCGAGGTAGTCCTCGAGCCCCCACTCCGGGTGGATCCCGGATTGGATGCACAGCTCGGTCGCACCGAAGGCGAGCGCCTCGTCGATCCGCTCCGCGACGTCCTCACGGGAGTGGGTGTAGGCCTCCGGCGAGCGGCGCGACTGCCCGAACCCGCAGAAGGCGCAGCCCACGGTGCAGACGTTCGAGATGTTGACGTTGCGGTTGACGACGTAGGTGACCTCATCGCCGCACAGCTCCGCCCGCAGCTCGTCGGCGGCCTGCCGGATGTCCTCGATGACCTCCGGGCGGGTCTCGGCGAAGAGCGCGGTCAGCGCGTCGGCGTCGAGGGCCCCGCCGTCGCGGGCACGGGCGATCGACGCGGCGACCCCGTCCCGGCGGATCGGTCGCGGCGGATCGGTGCGCCCCGAGCCGCGGCGCGGGATGAACGACCAGTAGGCCTGGCGGATCGTGTCCATCACGGCCGGGGCGACCCACTCGGGGTCGATGTAGGAGCCGTAGACGCACAGCCGCTCGGTGAGCGCGTAGCCCTGCGGTGCGAGCTCCTTGCGGACCTGGTTGGGCGAGGGGAACGGGTGCTCCGGGGAGATGTGGTCGCCGTTGGCCGAGAGGCCACCGAGGTCCGTCGCCCCGGCCGCGACGAGGCGAGGCCACCAGTCGGCGAGGTTCGGCGGAATCTGGATCCCGACGCCGGGCAGGAGGCGCTGCGTCGCGGCGACGAGCTCCTCCATGTCCTCGATGGTGACCCCTGTCGCCCACTCGGGCAGGTCCTTGGCGGGACGCTCGTCGTCGCCGTCCCAGAGGCCCGTCGCCCACGCGCGACGGGCGGCGTCGTCGGCGATCTCGGCGACGTCGCGCCCGTAGTACGCGTCGTGGGGCACGAAGTTCTGGAGGATGATCTCCTGGATGTGGCCGTACTCGGCGTGGACGGCCGCGAGCGCCTCGAGCGCACCCACCCGGTCGGCGGGGTCCTCGCCGATGCCGACGAGGATGCCGCTCGTGAACGGGATCCTCAGCTCGCCCGCCCAGCGGATCGTCTCCAGCCGCCGCGCGGGGTCCTTCGTCGGCGATCCCTGGTGGGCGACGAGGTCGTCTCGGACGGACTCGAGCATGAGGCCCTGGGACGCGGTGACCTCCCTCAGCCGGGCGAGGTCCTCGCGTGAGAGGACCCCGAGGTTCGTGTGCGGGAGCAGCCCCCGTTCGAGCGCGCGCTCGCAGACCCACGCGACGTAGCCGGTGAAATCCTCGTGCCCGTAGGCCGCGAGCCGCTCGGCGACCTGCGGGTTGACCTCCGGGCGCTCGCCGGTGAGGACGAGCAGCTCCTTCACGTTGCGCCGGGAGGCGTGGTCGAGCTGGGCCAGCACCTCGTCGGGTGAGTGGAGGTGGGCCTGGTGGGTCTTGAAGGCGCAGTACTTGCAGTAGCACTGACACGTCCGCGAGAGCGACAACGTGACGTTGCGCGAGAACGTGACTCTGCGACGCATCAGGGCAGCATAGAGGCGCGGTGCCGCGGGGCACCGACCCCCCGTACCCTGCCCCTGTGCGCTTGACCCGACCGCTCCTCACGCCGCTCGTCGCGGCCCTCGTCCTCGTCCTCGCGGGGTGCGGCGGCTCCGGGTCTGCCCGGCCCGACGAGGAGGCGGCCCTGCTCCTCGACTTCACCCCCAACGCCGTCCACGCCGGGATCTACCTCGCGCGGTCGCGTGGCTTCGACGAGGCAGAGGGCGTGCGCCTCGATGTGCGCCCGCCGTCGGATTCGACGGACGCGGTGAAGCTCCTCGGCGCCAACCGCGTCGACTTCGCGATCCTCGACCTGCACGATGTCGCGATCGCCAACGCGAAGGGCGCGGAGCTCGTCGCGGTCTATCCGATCGTCCAGCGGCCGCTCGCGAGCATCGTCGCCGGACCCGGGGTCACGCGACCCCGCGACCTGGAGGGGAAGACGGTCGGCGTGACCGGCCTTCCGTCCGACGTCGCCGTGCTCCGCTCGATCGTGGAGGGCGACGGCGGAGACCCGGACCGCGTCGAGACGACGACGATCGGGTTCACCGCGGTCCAGGCCGTCGCCGGCGGCCGGGTCGACGCAGCGACCGCGTTCTGGAACGCCGAGGGCCGCGCGCTGCAGGCCCGGCGGCCCGACACGCGAATCTTCAAGCTCGACGAGTTCGGCGCGCCGCCGTACCCGGAGCTCGTGCTGTGCGTCTCCCGCCGCACGTTCCTCGAGCGACGCGGGGTCGTCCGCGCCGCCGTCGCCGCGCTCCGGTGCGGCTACGAGGAGGCGATCGTCGACCCCGAGAGCGCGGTCACCGCGATGACGGAGAGCGATCCCGCCCTCGACCGCGACACGCTCCAGGGCGACCTCGAGGCCCTCTCCCCCGTCTTCACGTCGGGCCCCGGTCTCGGGCGGTTCGACCGCGAGCGCCTCGAGGCGTGGGCGGCGTGGGAGGCCGAGGTCGGGATCACGCCGCGCCCGCCCGACGTCGGCGTCGAATTCGACGTGCGCTGAGGCGCCGGACGCCCTCGGGCGCCCGGCGCACCGGCGCCGACGGCGGGCCTACGGGCCGACGACCTTTTCGACGAGCTGGGCGCTCAGCTTCACGTCCTCGACGCTCATCCCCTCACCGGCCTGCTCCGTGCAGCGCAAGGAGACGTCCGCCGGCCCCGCGAGATCGGCGACGCTCGCCGCGAGCGCGAGCGCCGCGGTCTCCCCCGGGCCGGCGTTGGCCCCGAGCGAGAGGCGCGCCTCGTCGAGCACGGCGCCGCCGGAGACGAGCGCGCAGCGGTTGCCCGTGCTCGGCACCGCGGCGACGTCGTTGTCGACGACGAGCTTGCCCTCGAGCTTCCACGAGCCCGCCCCGACGGTCACCTCGGAGACGACCGGGCACGTCTGCACCGCGGCCGCGCAGCTCGCGATCGGCGCGCCGGTGAGCTGACTGACCCTCAGCTCGCTCGGCCCGGCCGGTCCGGCCGGTCC
>JBFIDS010000364.1:0-4241 GCA_041603715.1 Paraconexibacter sp.
ACCGCGGCCGGCACCCCCTCGGCCACCGCGGGGCGTGCTCACGACCGTCCCCCGAAGCGCCGTTGCCGGTCCCGGTAGGCGTCGAGCGACGCACGGAACGCCTCGCGCGTGTAGTCGGGCCACAGTTCAGGGGCGAAGACGAGCTCGGAGTACGCGGACTGCCACATGAGGTAGTTGGAGAGGCGCTGCTCGCCGCTCGTGCGGATGACGAGGTCGGGGTCGTTCATCTCGGGGGCGTAGAGCAGCTTCGCGAACTCCTCCTCCCCTCCTCCCGTGTAGCGCGCCGCGGCGTCCACGATCTCTGCGCGCCCGCCGTAGTTGAAGGCGACGAAGAGCGTGATGCGGTCGCCCTGCGCGGTCTCGTCCTCCGCCCAGGCCATCTTCTCGAGCAGGACCTCGGGAACCCGGTCGCGGCGGCCGATGAAGCGCATCCGCACGCCCTCGTCGCGCAGCTCGGGCGTCTCCGTGTCCAGCCGCTGGGAGAACATCCGCATGAGCGCCGTGACCTCCTGGGCCGAGCGCTGCCAGTTCTCCGTGGAGAACGAGTACACCGTCAGCTCGCGGATGCCCCATTCGGCGGCGTCCTTGAGCCGCGCCTTCACGGTGTCCGCACCCGCGCGGTGGCCGTCGACGACCGGAAGGCCGCGGGCCTGTGCCCAGCGACCGTTGCCATCGGTGATGATCGCGACGTAGCGCGCGCCCTCGTCGGACATTGCGCGAGGGAACCCGGTCGCCCCGAGGGGTCAGACCTCGAGGATCTCCGCTTCCTTGCTCTTCAGCACGCCGTCGAGATCGGCGATCTTGGCGTCGGTGAGCTTCTGCAGCTCGACCTCGCCGCGATGCTCGTCGTCGGCGCCGACCTCGCCCTCGTCCTTGAGCTCCTTGAGGTCCTGCATGATCTCGCGACGGATGTTGCGGATCTTGATCCGCCCCTCCTCGGCGATGCCCCGGACGACCTTCACGAGATCACGGCGGCGCTCCTCGTTCAGCTCGGGGACGGACAGCCGGATGATCCGACCGTCGTTGCTCGGCGTGAGACCGAGATCCGCCTGCTGGATGCCCTTCTCGATCGCCTGGATCGAGCCCTGGTCGAACGGCTGGATCGTGACGAGCCGCGCCTCGGGCGCGTTGATCGTCGCGAGCTGCTTCAGCGGGGTGACGGCCCCGTAGTAGTCGACCATCACGCGATCGACGATCGCCGGGTTCGCCCGGCCGGTGCGGACGGATCCGAAGTCGTGGGTCGTGCTGTCCACCGACTTGGCCATGCGCTCGGCGGCATCCGCCAGAAGCTCGTCGATCAGCTCGCTCATGTCGTCACCAGGGTTCCCACGCGCTCGCCGCAGACTATCCGGTCGATGTTGCGCTCGTCGTCCATGTTGAACACGTGGATCGGCAGCCGGTTCTCCATGCAGAGCGTGAGCGCGGTGGCGTCCATCACCTTCAACTCGCGCTGGAGCGCCTCCATGTGGGTGATCTGCGGGATGAAGGACGCGTCGGGGTCCACGCGGGGGTCCCCGGAGTACACGCCCTCGACCCCGTTCTTCGCCATGAGGAGCGCATCGGCGTGGATCTCCGTCGCCCGCAGGGCGGCGGCCGTGTCCGTCGTGAAGAACGGGTTGCCGGTCCCGGCGGCGAAGATGACGACCCGCCCCTTCTCGAGGTGGCGGATGGCCCGGCGACGCAGATAGGGCTCGGCGACCTCGGCGATCGTGATCGCCGACTGCACCCGGGTGTGGACGCCGCACCTCTCCAGCGCATCCTGGAGCGGCAGCGCGTTGAGGAGCGTCGCGAGCATGCCCATGTAGTCCGCCGTCGCACGGTCCATCCCCGCCGCGGCGCCGGTCATGCCCCGGTACACGTTCCCGGCCCCGACGACGACGGCGACCTCGACCCCGCGGTCGCGGACCGCCGAGATCTGCGTCGCGACGGCGCGCAGGCGCTCCGGGTCGGTCCCGTACTCGAGGGACCCCAGGAGCGCCTCCCCGGAGAGCTTGAGGAGCACGCGCTTGAAGACGGCCCCCGAGGTCGCCGCGTCGTCGGTCATCGGCGCCTCTCCGCCCTACTCGCCGACGGCGAACCGGGTGAAGCGGCGGATGACGACGTTCTCGCCCGTCGTCGCGGACAGCTCCCCGCGGAGCTGCTCGATCGTCTTGTTCTCGTACTTGTCGCCGTTGACGTGCGGCTGCTCGAGGAGGGCGACCTCGCCGTACCACTTCTTCAGCATGCCCTCGACGATCTTGGGCCGGATGTGGTCGGGCTTGTCGGCCGCCTGCTGCTCGAAGACCCGGGCCTCCGCGTCCTTCGCGTCCTGCGGGATGTCGTCGACCGACACGTACTTCGTCGTCGGCGACGCCGCGAGGTGCATCGCGATCTCGCGGGCGAACGTGACGAAGTCCGGGTTGCGCGCGACGAAGTCGGTGTTGCAGTCGACCTCGACGAGCACACCGACCTTCCCGTTGGCGTGGATGTAGGACTGCACGGTGCCCTCGGCCGCCTCGCGGTCGGCGAGCTTGCCGAGCTTGTTGCCCATCTTGACCCGGAGGAGCTCGACGGCCTTCTCCATGTCGCCGCCCGACTCGGTCAGGGCGTTCTTGCAGTCCATCATCCCTGCGCCCGTCTTCTGGCGCAGGGCCTTCACGTCAGCGGCGGTGATGTCAGCCATTCTTCGGGGTCTCCTCCGCCGCGGGCGCGGCCGGGGCGGCGTCGGGGGCGGGAGCAGGTGCCTCGGGGGCGGGGGTCTCGGCAGCCGGAGCAGGCGCGGCCGGAGCCTCCTGCGCGGGCGCCTCGGGCGAGGACGCCGCCTCGACCGGAGCCGTCGGAGCCGGCGTCGCGGGGGCGGGCGTCGACGGGGCGGGTGCCGCCTCGGCGGGCGCGGCCTGGGCCGGCGCAGCCGGGGCCGGGGGCGCGTCCTGGGCCGCGGACGCGGCGGCCGCCGCCTCGGCGTCGGCCTTGGCCTTGGCCTCGGCCTCCTTGCGCGCCCGCTCCTCGGCGTCGCGCCGGTCGCGCTCCTCCGTCTCGCGGCGGATGCGCTCGTTCTCGACCGCCTGATGGGCGGCGCGGCCCTCGGCGATCACGTCGCCGATGGCCTTCGTGACGACGAGGCAGGAGCGGATCGCGTCGTCGTTGCCCGGGACGACGAAGTCGATGCCGTCCGGGTCGCAGTTCGTGTCGACGACCCCGATGATCGGGATGCGCAGGCGCTGCGCCTCGCGGACCGCAATCGCCTCGGTCTTGAGGTCGATGACGAACATGGCGTCCGGCTGGCGTTGCATGTGCTTGACGCCGCCGAGGTTCGCGCGGAGCTTCGCGAGGTCCGCGAGCGCAGCCATGCGCTCACGGGTCGGGAGCAGCGCGAGCTGTCCCTCGGTCTCGTAGCGCTCGAGGTCGTGCAGGCGCTTGATGCGCTGGCTGATCGTCTGGAAGTTCGTGAGGAGGCCACCGAGCCAGCGGTGGTTCACGTACGGCTGGCCGCACGCCTCGGCGACGTCCTTGATCGCGTCGCGCGCCTGCTTCTTCGTGCCGACGAACAGGACGGTGCCGCCGCGGTGGGCGATCTCCGACGTGAACTCCTGTGCATCGGCGAGGAGCTTCTGCGTCTTGAGGAGGTCGATGATGTAGATGCCGCCACGCTCACCGTGGATGAACCGGCGCATCTTGGGGTTCCAGCGGCGCGTCTGGTGACCGAAGTGGACTCCGGACTCCAGCAGCTCCTTGATCCCGACTGCGGACATGGGGACTGCTCCCTTTTCGGATACGAGTTGACTGCTGAGAGCCCGCCGGACCGGACGCACGCACCGCGACACAGGGGACGCGGCAGGGATCGTGGCCGGGGGTCCCCGGCGGGGACGGGGACAAGAGGGGCGGATTCTACGCAACTTCCCGTCGCGCGAGCCTCCCGGTGGACGGGCACGCGCCGCGGTCAGGTCGCGGCCGCGCGGTCCAGCGCCGCGGCGAGGTCCGGCGGCAGCGGCGATTGCACCTCGACGGCCTCGCCGGTGTGCGGATGGGTGAACGCGAGACGGGTCGCGTGGAGGAACTGACGGTCGAGCCCGAGCATGCCCGCGGTCCCGTACTCGGGGTCGCCGACGACCGGATGACCGATCGCGCGCAGATGCGCCCGGATCTGGTGGGTCCGCCCCGTCTCGAGCCTCACCCGCAGCAGCGTCGTCGCCGGGAGGGCGCGCTCGAGCACGAAGTGCGTGACGGCCTCGCGGGCGACGTCGGTGTCGGTCGACACGCGG
>JBFIDS010000365.1:0-4233 GCA_041603715.1 Paraconexibacter sp.
GGCCGGCCGCGAGGAGACCGCCGCCCCCGGTGACGAGCAGCCATGTGCGCAGGGGATCGAAGAACGTCCCCCAAGCGGCGTCGACGGCCGCGCGCACGTCCGCATCGCGCAGCTCCCCCGGTGCGACCGCGCCCGAGGCGAGCTGCGCCCGCCAGGCGGCGAGCGCGGCCACGCCGAGCCCGGCGACCACCCCGACCGCGAGCCCCGACCGCACGAGCGCCGCCCGCCGGTCGCGGGCGAGCGCGACGGCCCCGAGCAGGAGCAGGACGCCCACGGGCGGGAGGACGAGCGCGAGCGTCCGGACCCGTTCGGCCGCCCGGCTCAGCGCGGCGAGGAGGCTCGTGTCGCGCAAGGCGACGACGTCGATGTCGACGGCGGCGGGAAGCTGCTCGGCGATCCCCGGCGCGACGGCGCGCACCGCCTCGATCGCGAGCGTTCCGGCGTCGGCGACGGCGAACGACACGTCGTCGTCGCGGGTGATGAGCAGCCGGTGCGTGTCGGCCGCGGCGACCCCGAACAGGTCGGCGAACGCGTCCGTCGCGACGAGGGCGTCGACGAGCGGGCGGATGAGCGGGCGCGCGGCGATGAGGTCCGTGCTGCCCTCGTCGACGAGCTGGACCACGACCTGCTCGGCGACGAGCGCGCGGACCTCCGGCGAGCGCAGCGCCTCGGTGGCGTTCTCGACGAACGTCGTCCGGTCGACGACCTCCTCGCGCAGGTAGGTCGCGAGGATGCCCGTGACGAGGAACGACGCACCGAGGATCGCGAGCGCCCGTGACGCGAGCGCGCGGGCCCGGCCTCGCCGCTCCCGCGGACCGCGGTCGCTCGGTCCCGCCACCGGGCGGCCGCCCTCCGTGTCAGCCGTCCCGCGGCGCGACGCGGTCGAGCATCAGGCCGCACGCGCCGCCGAGGGCGAGGCCGACGGCGGCCGCGATCGCGTTCGCGTCGGGGGTGGCGATCGGCATCAGCGCGAGGACCGCGCCGATGACGAACGCCCCCAGGAGATCCGCGTCGTCGTCGTCGTCGCCGGTGCGCTTGCGGGCGCGCAGGACGGGGACCGCCCACGCCGCGAGCAGCCCGAGTCCGCCCCCGATCCCGCCGAGCGCGACGGGGAAGGACTCCGCGACGGCCGCGACGGCGGTGCCCCCGCCCGCGCAGGCCGCGAAGAGCGCGAGGACGAACATCGGGCCGTGGCGCTTCTCCAGCCGCCAGCCGAAGAGGCCGATCGCGAGGACCGCGGCGAACTGGTACCAGCGGTTGTCGTAGAGGAAGAGGGTGGAGGCGACCCGCCACCACTCGCCCGCGAGCGGGCCGACGAGCGCGGCGTCCCCGCGGTCGAGCGCGGCGAAGACGATCGCGCCGATCGCCGAGATCGCGACGAGCGCGATCGTCACGGTGGGACGACGGAACTCGTCACCGCTGAAGAGCGGGGAGCGGCCGGAGCGCGCGCGCCGCTGGCGCGGGGCCTTCTGGCGCTTCGGAGGCTTCGGGGGCTTGGGACCCTTCGCCCGGCCACGGCGGCCCCGTGACGGCTTCCCACCTTCCTGCGAGAGGCCCATGAGCTGCTCGAGGGGGTCGAGCTCTTCCTCGGGCCGGCGCTCCCTCGCCTGGCGCGGGGCCTTCGGCTGCTTCGCCTCGCCGCCGGAGTCCCGCTCGATCTTCGGCGCGCGCTTGCGCAGCCGCTGGCCGCAGTAGGGGCACTCGGTGATGTACGGGCTGACCTCCGAGCCGCAGCTCTTGCAGACGACGAAGAGATCGGGGCCACCGGACGACATCGCGATCGATTCTACGCGTGTCGCGCGGCGCGGTCGGCGGGCCGCCCAGAACGGGTCCTCACGGGGAGGGACCCGTCGCCTCGACGATCTCCGCCATGACCTCGCGGAGGTCCTCGTTGGCCTCGAAGACGACGATCTGCCGAGCCGCGCCGTTGCCGCGCTGCAACAGGTCCTCGATCCCCTCCAGGTCAGCCTCGCTGCCGAGGTCCTGCGCATGGTCGCGCAAGCGGTCCAGGAGGCGGCGGGCGAGCTGCTTCGTCGCGATCCGGTCACTCGACGGGAGGTCGACGAGGTCCCTGTCGAGACCGTGCCGCGCGGCGAGCCACTTGTTCTCGTCGAGCATCTGCCACGGGTAGTCGCCGAGCGTCCCGCCCGCCTCGTGGTGCTCACACAGCTCCTTGACCATCGCCTGGATGAGCGCGGCGAGCGCGACCGTGTGCTCGACCCGGGTCTGCGCGTCGCAGACGCGGATCTCCACGGTCCCCAGGCGCGGGTGGGGCCGCACGTCGTACCAGAGGTAGGTGTAGTCCTCCATCGCCCCGCTGCGGACCATGAAGTCGATCTCACGGCAGTAGTGGTCCCAGTCCTCGTACCGCGGCGGGATCCCGACCCGCGGGAACGCCCGGAAGATCGGGGTCCGTGTCGACATCAGCCCGGAGCGGTCGGCCCGCCAGAACGGCGAGTTCGCCGAGAGCGCGAGGAGCACCGGGACGTGGACGCGCATGCCGTTGGCGACGTGGATCGCCTTCTCGGGATCGTCGATGCCCACGTGGACGTGGAGCCCGAAGACGAGCTCCTGGCGGGCGACGTAGCGCAGGTCGCTGATGAGGTCCCGGTACCGCGGCCGCGCGACGATGCGCTGGTCCTCCCACATCGCGAAGGGGTGCGTCCCCGCCGAGCCGATCCGCAGGTCGCGCGCGCCCGCGGTCCGGGCGACCTGGGCCCGCAGCGAACGCAGCTGCTCCCCGGCCTCCGCCGTGTCCTTGCAGGGCTTCGTCGCGATCTCGAGCACGGATTCCATGAGCTCGGGCTTGATCTCGCCGTCGGCGGCGTCCTCGAGGAGCGACTCGATCGCGTTGACGAGATCGAACTGCTCGCCGTCGACGATCATCAGCTCTTCCTCGATGCCCAGCGTGTAGCGGGGGCCCGCTCCGTGGAAGGCATGCTCCATGGGATCGCACGGTACCCTGCCGAGGTCCCCATTGAACTCGGAGGCCTCACCTGATGCCCGCTGCCACGATGACGTCGTCGCGCCTCGAGGAGCTCCTCGGCGCCGACGCGCGAACGCTCCTCGACCACGAGTGCACGACGATCGCCTCGTCGAACCTGCACCTTCCCGGACCCGACTTCGTCGACCGCGTCTGGCTCGGCAGTGATCGCACGCCGCAGGTCCTGCGCAACCTCGAGCTCCTGCAGAACTCGGGCCGCCTCGCCGGGACCGGCTACGTGAGCATCCTTCCCGTCGATCAGGGCATCGAGCACTCGGCCGGCGCGAGCTTCGCACCCAACCCGATCTACTTCGACCCCGAGAACATCGTGAAGCTCGCGGTCGAGGGCGGATGCAACGCCGTCGCCTCGACCGTCGGCGTTCTCGGCGCGGTCTCCCGGAAGTACGCGCACAAGATCCCGTTCATCTGCAAGCTCAACCACAACGAGTTCCTCGGCTACCCGAACGCGTACGACCAGATCAGGTTCAGCTCGGTCCAGCGCGCGTGGGACCTCGGCGCCGCCGGCGTCGGCGCGACGATCTACTTCGGCTCGGACGAGTCGCGCCGCCAGATCGTCGAGATCGCGGAGGCCTTCGAGGAGGCCCACCGGCTCGGGATGTTCACCGTCCTGTGGTGCTACCTGCGCAACAGCGCCTTCAAGACGGACAAGGACTACCACGTGTCCGCCGACCTCACCGGCCAGGCGAACCACCTCGGCACGACGATCCAGGCCGACATCATCAAGCAGAAGCTGCCCGAGAACAACGGCGGCTACCCCGCGATGAACCAGAACGGGTCCTACGGCAAGACCCACAAGCTCGTCTACGAGGAGCTCACGACCGACAACCCGATCGACCTCTGCCGCTACCAGGTCGCCAACTGCTACATGGGGCGCGCGGGCCTCATCAACTCGGGCGGCGCGTCCTCCGGGGCGAGCGACCTCGCGGAGGCCGTCAAGACCGCGGTCGTCAACAAGCGCGCGGGCGGCATGGGCCTCATCTCCGGCCGCAAGGCGTTCCAGCGCCCGATGGACGAGGGCGTCGGCATCCTCAACGCCATCCAGGATGTCTACCTCGACGACGCCGTGACGATCGCCTGATCCGGATCAGACATCTGTTGGGGTATAAAAAAAGCGCGCCGCTCATCGAGAGGGGCGCGCTTTTTTTTATACCGCCTGTAGACGCGGCCAGGACGGCCCACGCGCCGGACCGATGGCGGCCGGGTCGTCCTCATCGACAGTTGGAGCGGAC
>JBFIDS010000366.1:0-4233 GCA_041603715.1 Paraconexibacter sp.
CACCCGGTCGCTCTCCCGCGCGCCGCGCAAGGCGGCGACGACGTTGTCGGAGCCGGCAGCCGTGCGCCCGAGGGGACCCCCCTGCCGGCTGCGCCCCGAGAGGATCGGCCCGTGGACGGGGACGACGGCGATCTGCGGGGCGCCGCGCCGCCGCAGGTTGTCGACCGGGGAGCGCTTCGCCGCCCGTCGGGCGAAGCGGTGGGCGAACTGCAGCTCGACCTCCCCGTGGCGCTCACGGATCGCGTCGTAGAGCTCGTCGCGGTAGCCGAGCCGGTCGACGAGGCGGGCCTCGTGGGCGTCGGTCGCCGACAGCGGCGCGCGGTCGACGATCGCGGCGAGGTCAGCGGGCTCGATCCCTCGCCGATCGCCGATCACGGCGAGGATCTCGTCGGTCGCCGATCGCGCGAGCCGCGTCGTCATCTCGCGGTTCGCCTCGGAGATCGCGTCGGCCGAGAACAGCTCCGCGGCGGTCTTGTACTCCCGCCGCTGGCCGAACTGAGGCTCGACCCCGAGCCGCTCGAACGCGCCGCCGACGACCATCATCGTCGCGGCGAGGCCGGTGAGGCCGACCTGCCCCGACGGCTGGAGCCACACCTGCTCGCAGCGGGCGGCGAGCCCATAGGGGATCGTCCCCGTGCCGGTCTCGCCGTAGGACTCCGAGAACGCGTAGGTGGCCCTCCCGGCCGCGCGCACGGCGTCCAGGCCCGCGCCGATCTCCTCCGCGTGGGTGCTCGCGAGGTCGTCGGCGCAGAGGACGACGACGGCGACGACACGCTCGTCGGTGCGGGCGTGGCGCAGGCCCGCGAGAACGTCGGCGAGGCTCGGGGTGTTGCGCTGGCGCAGCGCGGTGAGCGGGTCGGACGGCGCCTGCGTGATGAGGCCGTGGGAGAGGTCGACCTCCACGACGAGGCCGGCGGTGGGGGCGGTGACCCCGGGGAGCCGGTCGGCGAGCGGGAGCGAGCGGAGGTCCATCCGTCCACGGTACCCGCCGCGCCGCGTCCCCTCGGTCTCCCCGCCGGGGCCCCGTTCCGGTCAGCCGTCGTCGACGGGCCCGAGATCGAGCTCGCGCAGCTTCGCCCAGCGCGGGTCGGGCGCGCGCTCGTGGCCGTGCTCGGGCCCGGCGTGGTTGAGGTCGATCCCGCACTCGGGGCACAGCCCGAGGCAGTCGGGGCGGCAGACGACCTGGCGCGGAAGCGCGAGCGCGAAGGCGTCGCGCGCCCAGGCGTGGAGGTCGAGCTCCTCCTCGTCGGAGACGTACGGGCTCGACAGGTCGTCGTCGGTCTCGCCCGGCACGTCGATCTCACGCACGTCCACGGCCGTGCTCGGCGAGGCCGGCTCCAGGCAGCGCATACAGGGCCCCTCGAGCGCGGCGTCGAAGCGCAGCCGCAGTGCGTAGCCCCCGCCCGTCATCCGGGAGATGTCCAGCCGGACCGGGACCTCCGCGGGGACGACCGCGTACTCCGTGCCCCCGAAGTCGAGGTCGTCGAGACGGACGGTGAGCGCGTCGAGATGACGTCCCTCGCCTGGCGTGAGCCGCAGGCGGGCGAGGTCGAAGATGTCCGTTCGCTGGGCCACCCTTCGAGGGTAGCGACCGCCGGGGACCTCCTCGAGCTGCGGGCCCCGGCGGCCGGACGCTGCGCTCAGCCCTCGTCGCGCAGCTCGCGCTTGACGACCTTGCCCGTCGCGTTGCGCGGGAGCTCGTCGAGGAACACGATCTCCCGGGGCACCTTGTAGCTCGCGAGGTTCGCCTTGACGTGGGCCTTCAGCTCCTCCTCGGTGACCGACCGGCCGGTGGTGACGACGGCGAACGCCTTCAGGCGCTGCCCGAACTGCTCGTCGTCCACGCCGATCACGGCCACCTCGTCGACCGCCTCGTGGTCGCTGAGCAGGTCCTCGACCTCGCGCGGGAAGACGTTCTCGCCGCCCGAGACGATCATCTCGTCGTCGCGGCCGTCGACGAAGAGGCGGCCGCCCTCGTCGAAGTGGCCGACATCCCCGGTCGACATGAGCCCGTCGATGACGTCCTTGCCGCCGCCGCCGGTGTAGCCCTCGAAGAGCATCTCGTTGCCGACGAAGATCCGGCCCGTCTCGCCGTCCGGGACGGGCCGGCCGTCGGGGTCGTAGAGGCGGACGATCGTGCCGCGGGGCGGTCGTCCGGCGGTTCCCGGGGCCGCGCGCATGTCCGCCGGCGTCGCGATCGTCGCCCAGGCGACCTCGGTGGACCCGTAGAGGTTGTAGAGGACGTCGCCGAAGGTGTCCATGACGCGCGTGGCGAGGTCGCCGGGGAGCGCCGAGCCGGACGCCGCGATGACGCGCAGCGAGGAGGTGTCGTGGCGGCGAATCGCCTCGGGCGGCAGCTCGAGGGTGCGCTGGAGCATCACCGGCACGACCGCGAGGGCGGTGCAGCGCTGCTCGGCGACGGCCTCGAGCATGCCCTCGGGCGTGAACCGGCGCCGCAGGACGAGCGTCGAGCTGAGGCCCATCCCGAGCGTGAAGTGCGCGAAGCCCCAGGAGTGGAACATCGGCGCGGCGATGTGCGTCTTCTCGCGGGCACGCAGCGGGATCTTGGAGAACAGCGCCGCGGCGGGGTCGAGCGACTCGGGCTGCTTGCGGTTGGCGCCCTTCGGCGTCCCGGTCGTCCCCGACGTGAGGATGACCACGCGGCCCTTCTCCGACGGGGGCGTTCGGTTCGCGTCGTTGCCCTCGGCGATCATCTCCTCGAGCGTCGGGACCGCGTAGGTCTTCCCGGGCTCGGTCCAGGCGATGAAGCTCTTCAGCGACCCGCCGACGTCGCCGACGAGGTCCTCGAACTCCTCGTCGTACACGAGCGCGGCCGGCTTCTCGCGCGCGCAGACGTCCGTGATCTGCGGCTTGGCGAACATCGTGTTGAGGTAGAGCGCGTTGGCCCCGAGCTTGGAGCAGGCGACCGTGATGTCGATGAAGCCGCGGTGGTTGCGGCACATGATCGCGACGCCGTCACCCTCCCCCACCCCGCGCGCGGCGAGGGCGTCGGCGAGAGCGTTGGAGCGCCGTGCGACGTCTCCGAACGTGAGCTCCCCGAGCTCGTCGATGATCGCGACGTCGTCGGGGTAGCGGATCGCGCTCGCCGTGTAGCCCGCGGCGGGCGTCGGCCCCCACTTCGCGAGCGCGAGCCCCGTCCGCAGGAGGCGGTCGGGGCGCGCGGGCTTCACCATGCCGGCCTTCACGAGGTGACGGACGGTGAAGAGCTTGAGACTCAGCTGGTCGGTGACGTTCACGTCAGGTATCCAACCACGCGCCGGGACCGCGCGTGTCCCGTTCGCGGCGTCCGGACAGGTTGTCGCCCCCACAGACCCAGTGGGCGCGCGCGGATGTCAGGTCGTGTCCGGCCCGGGCGACATCCTCGTCGTGATGCGCCTGCTCCACACCGCCGACTGGCACCTCGGCCGCACCTTCCACGGCGAGTCGCTGCTCGACGGCCACGCCGCGGTCGTCGACCACCTCGTCGCGGTCGCCCGTGACAGCCGGGTCGACGCGATCCTCGTCGCCGGGGACGTCTACGACCGGGCGCTCCCGCCCGTCGAGGCCGTGCGACTCGCCGACGAGGCCCTCGCGCGGCTCAGCGAGGTCTGCCCGGTCGTCGTCGTGAGCGGCAACCACGACTCGGTCGAGCGGCTCGGCTTCGGCGCGCGGATGCTCGACCGCGCGGGGGTCCACATCCGCACGCGCGTCGCCGACATCGGCACGGCGATCCCCGTCGCCGACGGCGTCGTGCACGCCATCCCCTACCTCGAGCCCGACGTCGTGCGCGGGGCCCTCGACGCCGAGCGCACGCACGCCGGCGTGCTCGGCGCCGCGATGGACCGCATCCGGGCCGACGTCGCGCGCCGGCGCCCCGGCACGCCGTCGGTCGTCGTCGCCCACGCGTTCGTGACGGGCGCGGTCGCGTCCGACAGCGAGCGCGACCTCACCGTCGGCGGCTCGGCGTCGGTCCCCGCCTCGGTGTTCGCAGGCGTCGACCACGTCGCCCTCGGGCATCTCCACGCCCCCCAGGCCGCCGGACCGCACGGTCGCTACGCGGGGTCCCCGGTCGCGCTCTCCTTCTCGGAGGCCGGACACGAGAAGTCCGTCGCCGTCGTCGAGGTGATGGGCCTCGGGACGACGACCGAGCTCATCCCGTGTCCCGTCCCGCGGCGGCTCGCCCTCCTGCGCGGCACGCTCGACGAGCTCCTCACCGACGCCGCCCACGCTCCG
>JBFIDS010000367.1:0-4229 GCA_041603715.1 Paraconexibacter sp.
CCGAAGGGGCCGAGGACGATGGTCGTCGACGGGGGCCGGGCGCCGTTGTGCGGACGGACCCTCACGTAGTTCTTGAGCCGGTAGAGCCACGGCCGGGGCGGGGCGAGCCCGGCGGTCCGGTCGATGGCGAGCCGTCCGTCCCACAGCGCGTTGACGACGTGGTCGTAGGTCGCCCGGTGCGTGGTCCCTCCGTGCTCGACGAGCACGGTCACGCCGTCCGCGTGACGCTCGACTCCGACGACCCGGGACCGCAGCCGGACGTTGACGCCCGGGGCGGCCGCGAGCGCCGCGCGCACGTGCGCGGCGAGCACCTCGCTGTCGATCGCGATCTCGGGCGTGTGGAACGCTGCGGTGGCGTCGAACAGCGCCGCGCACTCCGCGTCGGACAGGCGGCGCGGCGCGGTCCGCGGGTCGCTGCCGAAATAGTCGGCAACCCCTCCCGCGGTCTCGATGACGGTCCGGTGGCACGCGTCGAGGTGCGCTTCGACGACGTCGACGTCGACCATGCTCTGCGGGTGCACGACGTAGTGGAACGGCGAGGAGACGGGGATCTGGTCGACCGCGTCGCCGATCCAGCGCCGGAGGAGCGGGGCGAAGGACGTCGCGCCCCGGATCATCGTGCGCGCCGTCTCCATGCTCGGGTCGTTCGCGTAGACGAACCCGAGGTGGAGCTTCCCCTCGTTGGCCACCGAGGCCTGCGTGAGGCAGGCGTCGCGCTGCTCGATCAGGTCGACCCCCACGCCGGCGCGCGCGAGCTCGAGCGCGACACAGGCACCCTGGAGCCCGGCGCCGAGGACCGCGACGTTCATCGCCGCGCATCATCGCGCAGAGGGGTGTGGGCGGTCGCCGGGCCCACGAGGCCCGGCGGCCGGCCGGCATCGGCTCAGCCCGACGCGAGCAAGGGGGTGATCGCTTCGGTGACTTCGTCGACGGTGGAGCTCTCGTCGAAGTCCTGCGGGGCGGGCGGCTCATCACGCCGGAGCCGGATGAGCGCTGCGTGGCGTGCTTCGATCTGCACGATGGAGCCCGCCGCAGCCAGGATCTCCGTCGACTCGATCATCGGGGCGGCACCGTTGTAGGCGCTCACGCCGGTGTCCTCGAGCGTGTTCGCGAGCTTGAGGAAATCCTCGACGCTGGCGAAGGCCTCGCCGAAGTCGAGCCCGGGCGCCTCGACGGGGGTGCCGCCGAGGTCCTCGATGGTCGACGTCAGCGTGTCCACGTGCGCGGTCTCGTCCTCCTGCAACTGCTGTGCGAGCTCTCGCAGTTCGCCGTCGAGACCGCTCACATCCGCGAGTGCCCGCTCGTAGAAGCCGGCCTCGAGGTGTTCGAGCGTCAGCGCGAAGTTGAGGATCTCCACGTCGCCCCCTGCGCTCTGCGCAAGGGCCCGCTGGGTGAAGGGGCTGATCGCCCCCATGCCCGCGACCGCGCCGGCGGCGAGGGCAGCGCGCGTGAGGAACGCCGCGCGCGTGTGGCCGTGGACGGTGATCTCGGCGAGCTCGGGCACGGCGAGCCCCGAGGGCGTACGGGTCATGCGTTTCATGTTCATTTCCTTGGTCGTCGGCATCGGATCAGGCGAGGAACGGCTGGATCTGCTCCAGGACCGCGTCCATGTCGAGGGGCTCGGCGAACGCGCCGTCGGGGATCGACCCCTCCAGGTTGTTCTCGCCCCCCTGGAACCCGCGACCGACGAGCTGGTTGAGCGCTGCCGCGTGGCGTGCCTCGACGGAGTGGATCGAGAGAGCAGCGGCGAGGATCTCCTTGTCCTTGATGCGCCCGGCCTGGCCGAGGTACGCGGCGGCGCCGACGTTCTCGATGGTCGCGGCGGTCTCGAGCACCATGTCGACGCCGCCCGCGAGCACCTCCTGGAAGTTCGTCTCCGGCTGTGCGGCGGGCTCACCTCCGAGCTGGCGAGCGGTCTGCGTGAGCGCGTCGACGTGCGCCTGCTCGGTCTCGCCGAACTTCTTGGCGATGTCGGCCACCGCCCGGTCCTCGATGATCCCGGCCTCGACCACCTGCCGGTAGAAGTCGGCCTCGAGGAATTCGAGCGTGAGCGCGAAGTTGACGATCTCGAGATCGCCCGCCGCCGTCCCGCGGTCCTCGACCGTCGCAGTCGTCCCGGTGCCGGTCGTCGTTGCTGCGGTGTCGTCGGAGTCGTCGTCGCCGCACGCGGCGAGAAGGGTTCCGAGCGCGGCGACAGCGCCGCCTCCACCGACCATTCGCAGGAAGCGCTTGCGCGAGCTGGCGTCCTCCCGTAGCTCGGCGAGCGCGCCGCCGCTGACAGCGCTCGGCTGTCGCGGGCTGCCGGATGGCTGCATGATGACTCCTCTGCTCGAACGGCCCCCTCCGATCGACGCGATATCCGCTGGTCCGGTCCGCGAAACGACACGACGAAAGTTGGCACCGCACCGCTCCGGGCGAACCGCCGCGGCTCTCAGCCGAAGAGGGTCCCCTGGTCGGCAGCCGCGTCCGTCCGCTCCTCGTCGGCCGGCGGTTCGAGGCAGTCGGGCGCGTCGTGGCGCGCGTCGCCCACGGCGAAGCCGACCGCGCGGAACGCCGTGCGCCCGGCGGGGTAGGGGGCGAGCAGCTCGTGGAGGACCGGCTCCGGGGTGCCCGGGTCCAGCCAGGCGGCCTCCGCCTCGGGCGGGAGGATCACGGGCATCCGGGGGTGGATGTCCGCGATCGCGTCGTTGGCCGTCGTCGTGACGATCGTGCACGTCCGCAGGACGGCGGCGTCCGGGCCGTGCCAGGTCGACCACAGTCCGGCGAACGCGAAGGGCGCGGAGTCGTCGCGGGTGATGTGGAACGGCTGCTTGCGCGCCTTCGGTCGCGCCGCGGGCTTCCACTCGTAGAAGCCGTCGGCGATGACGAGGCAGCGCCGGGAGCGGAACGCATCCCGGTAGGCGGGCTTCTCGGCGACCGTCTCCGCCCGCGCGTTGATCGTCTTGTCACCGACCGCCGGGTCCTTGGCCCAGAAGGGGACGAGGCCCCAGCGGAGCACGTCGCCACGAGGCACGCCCTCACGGGTCGTCGTCACCGCGACGACGTCGTCCTGGGGCGCGACGTTCCAGCGGCGGCGCACCTCGATCTCCGGCCCGAGGGCGAACCGCTCGCGGACCTCGGAGGGGTTGGGTCCGGCGAGGGAGTAGCGCCCGCACACGTCCCGGGCTACCTGCCCTTCGCCTTGCCCCCGCCGGCGGCGGCCCCCGTGGTCCGGGCGGCGAGCGCCTTGGCCTGCCGTCGGCGCCCGAGGCGCATGAGGACGACGAGGGCGATGATCACGATGACGAGCCCGAGGAGCACCGCACCGCCGTTCGAGATGCCGCCGAAGGGGAGGATGAGGAGCTTCGCGGCGAAGAACCCGACGACGAGCATCAGCGCGACGACGAGCATGAGGAGCGCGATCCCCCGGACCCGCGCGAGGCGTCCGGCGCTCTTGGGCGGCGCGATGAGGCCCGCGATCCGCAGGAGGAACAGCTGGCGGCCGCTCGGCGCGGTGCCGCCGAGCTTCTCGACGGCGCTCTTGAGCTGGTCGGGGCGGCGCTCGGCGAGGGCGATCGACGCGTCGGCCATCCGGCGCAGCTGCATCCGCTCCTGAGGGCGGGAGGCGGCGACCGCCCGTCGGAAGTACTCGCGCGTCGCGTCGGCGTCGTAGCGCTCGGACGCACGCGCGCCGAGGATGGCGAGGGCGGCGGCCTTGTGCTTCGTCTCGCGCTGGAGCTCCTCGTCGCTCTTCGTCTCCATGGCCTGCATCGCCTGGAGAGCGGACTTCTGCTCCATCTTGACCTGCCGGGGCTTCGCCATGCGTGGGAATCTACCGGCCGGTACCGTCCGCCGACATGGACGCCGCCGATGCCGTTCGCCTCGCCAACCGCTCGATGATCGCCTTCGACCTCGCGCTGGGCACCGCGGCGCTCGCGGCCCCCGATGCGACCCTGCGCGCGATCGGCCACGACTCCCCGTCCCAGGACGCCCGCTGGCTCTTCCGCCGCTGCGGTCCGATCTGGCTCACCTACGCCGCGGCGCACACGGTCGCCGCGGTCCGGGGCGACGAGCGCGACTGGGCGGGCGTCGCCTGGCTCCGCGCGACCGAGATCCTCACCGACGTCGTATGGAGCCGCTCACCGGCGATCCGGCGCCCACTCGCCCGGGAGGGCCTGATGGCGGCGGGAGCGTTCAACCTCGCCCTCGCCGGAGGTGCCGCGCTGCTCGCCCGCCGCGGCCGGGCGGAG
>JBFIDS010000368.1:0-4225 GCA_041603715.1 Paraconexibacter sp.
CGCCTCGTCGACGAGCTCCCACGCCGGGTGCTCGACGTACCACTCCTCGTACGTCGCGCGGTCGCCGAGCCGGAAGTCGGCGCTGAGGTCGACGACGGGGAGACCGCGGGCGCGGAGGGCCGCGACGACGGGCGCGCTCGCGCCGTGCGGGTAGGCGACGATCGCCGCGTCGGCGCCGTCGGCGTGACGGTCGACGTCGAGCTCCTCCATGACGACCGGCACGCGGTGGTGCGGGTAGACCTCGTCGAGGCGCGCTCCCACGTCGCTGCGCGCGGTCGCCGCGCTCAGCGTGAGGTGCGGATGGTGATGGACGAGCCGCGCGGCGATCGCGCCGGCGAAGCCCGCGGCGCCCGCGACGAGGACCCGTGTCGTGCCCGCGTCAGCCACGCAGCTCACCCCCCAGCTCACCGGTCACCGCGGCGACGATCTTCTCGCGCAGCGGAGCGACGTCCTCGTCGGTGAGCGTGCGGTCCGGGGCGCGGAACTCGCAGTGCAGCGCGAGCGAGGTCCGGCCCTCGCCGAGCTGGTCGCCGCGGTAGACGTCGAAGACCCTCACGTCCGCGAGCCGCTTCCCGGCCGCGGCGCGCACGACGTCGAGGACGCGGGCGGCGGGCACGGCGTCGGGCACGACGATCGCGAGGTCCTGGCGCAGCGCCGGGAAGCTCGTGAGGTCGCGGTACGTGCTCACGGCGGGCGCGAGCGCGATCGCCCGGCCGAGGTCGATCGCGAAGGTCGCGACGGGGGCGCCGTCGAGGTCCCAGCTCTCGGCGACGAGCGGGTGCACCTCGCCGACGAACCCGATCCGCTGTCCCTCCGCCATCACCGCGCCGCAGCGCCCCGGGTGCAGGAACGGCCAGCGCCCGGGATCGCCCGGCTCGATCTCGTGCTCGACGCGCAGGGCGGCGAGCACCGCCTCGAGGAGGCCCTTCGCGGCGAACACGTCGGCCGGCACGGGGTCCCCCCCGCGCCAGCTCGGCGGCGTGGACGGACCGCGCAGCACCGCCGCGAGCGCGTGGTGCTCGTCGGCGGGCGCCGGGCGCTCCCCCGCCCAGGCGGTCGCGTCGGGCTCTCCCGACCACGGGCGGTAGACCGCGCCGGACTCGAAGAGCGCGATCGCGTCGTGACCGTGGCTGCGGTTGTGGGCGGCGACGTCGAGGAGCGACCCGAGGATCGTCGGGCGCAGGATCGACTGCGCCTCGCTCATCGGGTTCTCGAGGACGACGACATCGCGGAGCGGGTGGTCGGCCGGGACCCGCAGGCGGTCGAGGACCGCCGGGTCGGTGAACGACCAGCCGCAGACCTCGTGCAGCCCGCAGCCCACGAGGACGTCCTCGGCGCGCCGCCGCAGCCGCTGCGCGCCCGTGAGCTGCGCGGCCGTGCCGGTGCGGTTGACCGGCAGCGTCGCGGGAAGGTGGTCGAGGGCGTCGAGCCGCGCGACCTCCTCGATGAGGTCCGCCTCGCGCGTGACGTCGAGCCGGCGGTAGGAGGGAACGGTGACGTCGAGGCCGTCCGACGCCTCCGCGACGCCGAAGCCGAGCGTCTCGAGGATGCGGGCGCTGCGGTCGCGCGCGACCGGTGCACCGAGGAGCCCCTCGACGCGCGCGTCGTGCAGGCGGATCGTGAGCGGCGCCGGGCCGTCGCCGCCGAGGTCGAGCGTCCCGCCGACCGGCCGCGCCCCGCAGAGCGTGATCATCAGCTCGTGCGCGACGGCCTGGGCCTCCATCGCCTGCTCGGGGGCGAGCCCCTTCTCGAACCGGGCACCGGCCTCCGAGCGCAGCCCGAGACGGCCCATGGTGCGGTTGATGTTCGGCCCGTCCCAGGTCGCGACCTCCATGAGGACGCGGGTGGTGTCGTCGAAGATCTCGGACCGCTGACCGCCCATGACCCCGGCGATCGAGGTCGGGCCGTCGGCGTCCTCGAACACGAGCATCTCCCCGTCGAGGACGCGCTCGACGTCGTCGAGGGTCGTCACCTTCTCGCCCTCGCCGGCGCGGCGCAGCACGAGCGTGCCACCGGCGATCCGGTCGGCGTCGAAGGCGTGCAGCGGCTGGCCGGTGAGGAGCATCACGTAGTTGGTGATGTCGACGACGTTGTTGATGGGCCGCTGGCCGGCCGCCATCAGGCGGGCCTTCAGCCACCGCGGGGACGGCGCGAGCGTGACGTCCTCGTAGAGCCGCCAGGTCATCCGCGCGCAGAGGTCGGGCGCGCGGTTCTCGATCCGGACGCCCCCCGTCTCGCCGGGCTGATCGGCGGGGAGGGTGCGCAGCTCGTCGTAGACGACGCGGGCGTCGTCCGACGCCCACGGGGCGGGCCCCAGCGGCGCGCCCGTCGCGGCGGCGACCTCGCGCGCCACGCCGTAGACGCCGAGGCAGTCGGGCCGGTTCGGCGTCACCTCCAGCTCGAGCACCGTGTCGGAGATCGGGAGGACGTCGGCGAGCTGGGTGCCGGCGGCGAGGTCGTCGTCGAGGACCATCGTGCCGGCGTGGTCCATGCCGATCCCGACTTCGTCCTCGGCGAGGATCATCCCGGCGCTCGCGACCCCGCGCAGCTTCGCGGTCTTCAGCCTCGTCCCGTCGGGCATGACGGATCCCGGCTTCCCCACGGCGACGGTCTGTCCCGCCGCGACGTTCGGCGCCCCGCAGACGATCTGGGACGGCTCGCCGTCACCGACGTCCACAATGCAGACGCTCAACCGATCGGCGTCGGGGTGCTGCTCGCGGGTGAGGACCTTCCCGACGACGAAGTGCTCGAGGCCGTCGACGCCGTGGTGGTGGATGCGGTCGACCTCGGTGCCCGTCATCGCGAGGCGCGTCGCGAGCGCGCGGACGTCGAGATCGGGGACGACGTGGTCGTGGAGCCAGGAGAGTGGCAGTCGCATGGAGGTCGTCCTCAGCCGAACTGCGCGAGGAAGCGCAGGTCGTTGTCGTAGTAGAGGCGCAGGTCGGGGACGCCGTGCTTGAGCATCGCGATCCGCTCGATGCCCATGCCGAAGGCGAACCCCTGGACCTTCTCCGGATCGAACCCGTGCTCGGCGACGTAGCCGAAGACGTTCGGGTCGACCATCCCCGATCCGAGGATCTCGAGCCAGCCGGTGCCCTTGCAGAGGTTGCAGCGCTGCGGCGGCTTCGTCGCGGGCAGCGTGCCGGAGCCCGCGCACTGGAAGCAGCTCACGTCGACCTCGACGGACGGCTCGGTGAACGGGAAGAAGTGCGGGCGCAGCCGCACGTCGCGGTCCGGTCCGAAGATCGCCCGCGCGAACGCGAGCAGGACGCCCTTGAGGTCGGCGAGCGTGATGCCCTCGTCGACCCAGAGGCCCTCGACCTGATGGAACTGGGGCGTGTGCGTCGCGTCGGAGTCGCGCCGGTACACCCGCCCGGGCACGATGATCGCGATCGGCGGCGACTGCGCCTCCATCGCCCGCACCTGCATCGGCGAGGTGTGGGTGCGCAGCACGACGTCGTCGGCGACGTAGAACGTGTCGCTGCGCCCCCGCGCGGGATGGGCGGGCGCGTGGTTGAGCGCGTCGAAGTTGTAGTGGACCCACTCGACCTCGGGCCCCTCCGCGACGCGGAAGCCCAGGCCGAGGAAGACGTCCTCGATCTCGCGCCGGGTCTGCGTGAGGAGGTGGAGGCGCCCGACGGGCCGCGGCGGAGTCCCGGGGAGCGTGAGGTCGACCGCGTCGGCGACGAGCCGCGCGTCGAGCTCGCCGAGCGCGAGTGCGGCGGCGCGTTCGTCGATGAGCCCCTCGACCGCCTTGCGCGCCTCGTTGGCGGCCTTGCCCACGGCACCCCGCTGCTCGGGCGGCAGGTCGGCGACGCCGCGCAGGAGGTTGGGCAGCTCGGCCTTGCGGCCCAGGTGGCGCACGCGGAGCTCCTCGAGCTCGGTGCTCGTGCCCGCGGCACCGACGGCGGCGGTCGCCTCGGCACGCAGGTTCTCGATCCGGTCCAGGACGTCACTCATCGGCGGCCACGATATCTCCGGTCGGCGGGAAATCCGCGCTCGACGGGGACGACGGTCCCCCCGCGGCGCGGGACAGCTCATAGAGGGCGACCGTCGCCGCCATCGCGGCGTTGAGCGACTCGCCCCTGATGGGGATGTGGGCGACGTGGTCGCACGCGGCGACGACGTCGTCGGGCAGGCCGTCGCGCTCGGCTCCGACGAGCAGGCCGACGTCCGGGCCGGTGAGCCCCGCCGCCACGTCCGACAGCGGCCGCCCCGCCCGCGC
>JBFIDS010000369.1:0-4223 GCA_041603715.1 Paraconexibacter sp.
CGCCGGCGGGAGTGCTCCCGCTCGCGGTCGACCTCGCTGCTCACCGTGAGCCGCACGAGACGGTCGGTGACGAGCGCGAGGATCGCGAGCGCGAAGAACATGACCCCGGCGGCGACGGCGAACAGGCTGCCACCGCCGATGGCGATCGCGACCAGCCCGGCGACCACGAGCACGACCGGGGCCACGTAGCGCACGGCCTTCTGGCCCTCCGTCTCGTGCGAGGTCGCGTCCAGGCCCGTCGGGGTCTCCTCCGGAGCGCTGGGGATGTCGGGACGCGTGGTGCTCATGTTCGGGGGTTACCCCGGGCGGTGATGCGATATGCGTCGCAGGGCGGGTGGGCGCACGGGCGTCGTCGGGCATTATGGGATCGGTGCCCGCGCACCCCTCCGCTCGTCGTGCCGCCCCGGGGCCGGCGTTCTGGCTCGTCGCGTTCGCCTTCCTCGCGGTCATGGCGATGTCCGCGCTGCCGTCGCCGCTCTACCCGATCTACCAGGAGCGCGACGGCTTCTCGTCCTTCACGGTCACGCTCATCTACTCCGCCTACGCGGTGGGCGTCATTGCGAGTCTCTTCTTCGTCGGGCACGTGTCCGACACGCTCGGCCGGCGCCGCGTCCTCGCCCCCGCCGTCGCGCTGAGCGCCCTCAGCGCGGTCGTCTTCGTCCTCTGGCAGGACCTCCCCGGGCTCTTCGTCGCGCGGGTCCTCGGGGGGCTCGCGGTGGGTGCGGTGACGGCGACGGCGACCGCGTACCTCACCGAGCTGCACCAGGCGGCTCGGCCCCACGCGGGTCCGCGACGGGCGCAGCTCGTCGCGGCGGCGTCGAACATCGGCGGTCTGGGGGTCGGCCCGCTCGTGGCGGGGATCGTCGCCGACCGCTCCGCCGATCCGCTCACGGTCCCCTACCTCATCGCCGGGGCCGCGCTCCTCGCTGGCCTCGCCGGGGTCCTCTCGGCGCCCGAGACGCGCGCCGCGCCGGACCCGCGTCCGGCCTACCAGCCGCAGCGCGTCGCCGTGCCCGATGCAGCCCGGGGCGCGTTCTTCGCCGCCGCGCTCGGGACGCTGCTCTCGTTCGCCGCGCTGGGGCTCTTCACGGGGCTCGCCGGGGTCCTGCTCCCCCAGACGTTCGGGGAGTCCTCCCGCACCCTCGCGGGCGTGACGATCTTCCTCGTGTTCGGGATGGGCGTCGTCGCCCAGGCCGCGATGACCACGTGGTCGGTGCGCGCCGTCCTCCTGGGGAGCACCGGTGCGCTCGTGCCGGGCATGGGCCTCATCGTGCTGTCGGTGTGGCTGCCCGACCCGAGCGTGGTCCTCTTCCTCGTCGGGGGCGCGGTCGCCGGGGCCGGGGGCGGCGCGCTCTTCAAGGGCACGCTCGGGGTCGTCGCCACGATCGCCGAGCCGGAGCGCCGGGCGGAGGCGCTCGCAGGCCTGTTCCTCAGTGGGTACATCGGGCTCTCGGTCCCGATCGTCGGCCTCGGCCTCGGCCTGCAGGTGACGAGCCCGCGCATGGTGCTGCTCGGCTTCGGCGCGGCCGTGTGCGCGGGCGTGCTCGCGGCGCTCCCCGTCCTCCTGCGCACCCTGCGCGAGGACCGCGGGGGCGCACGACCCGGGGGTACGGACCCGAGGGCTTGACCCCGAGCATGGTCGAAGCTGGATCCTCCTTGCCATGCTCCCCGACATGACCGTGCCGACGCTCGCCCCCCGCGACGAGGACTCGGGGCCGCCCACGGGCCCCGCCGGGGTCCCCGCACTCGAGATCCACGACCTGAAGAAGCGCTACCCGAACGGCGTGGAGGCGCTGCGCGGCGTCTCGCTCACCCTTCAGCCCGGTGAGTTCTTCGGGCTGCTCGGCCCCAACGGCGCGGGCAAGTCGACCCTCATCTGCTGCACGACCGGGCTCGCGCGACCCACCGCGGGGTCGATCCGCGTGTTCGGGCATGACGCGGTCGGCCACGACGGGGACGCGCGGCTCGCCGTCGGACTCGCCCCGCAGGACATCAACCTCGACTGGTTCCTCACCGTCGCCGAGACGCTCGACTACCACGGCGGCTACTTCGGGATGAAGCGACGGGGAGCGCCGGAAGCGGACCGCCGAGCTGCTCGACGCCTTCGCGCTCACCGAGAAGCGCGACGAGCGCACGCGGACCCTGTCGGGCGGGATGAAGCGCCGGCTCGTCCTCGCGCGTGCCCTCATGCACCGGCCCCGTCTCCTCATCCTCGACGAGCCCACCGCGGGCGTCGACGTCGAGCTGCGCCTCGAGCTGTGGCAGTACGTCCAGCGGATCAACGGCGAGGGCACGACGATCCTCCTCACCACCCATTACCTCGAGGAGGCCGAGCAGCTGTGCGACCGTGTCGCCTTCATCAACGAGGGCGCGGTCGTCGCCCAGGGGACGAGCGCGGAGCTCGGCGCGCAGTTCGGGGCGGAGACGCTCGAGGACGCGTACCTCGCGCTCATCGGCCGCGGTGAGCTCTCCCGGGGCACGCGCGGCGCCGTGACGGAGCTCGGCGCATGACCGCCGCGCAGATCCGCTTCGCCGCGCTCGTGCGCCGCGAGGTCAGCCGCTTCATGAAGATCAAGCGCCAGACGGTCGGCGCTCCCCTCCTCGAGACGTTCCTCTACATCTCCGTCTTCGGCGCGGCGCTCGGCTCGCGAATCAAGGAGATCGACGGCGTCGACTACGTCGTCTTCGTCATCCCCGGGCTGATCATGATGGCCTGGGCGATCAACGCGTTCGCGAACAACGCGGCGTCGATCCTCCAGCAGAAGTTCGAGCGCTCGATCGACGACCAGCTCTCCTCGCCGGCCTCTCCTCGCGAGCTGCTCATCGCGTTCACCACCGGAGGCTTCCTCCGTGGGATGATCGTCGCGGTCCTCACGTTCACGGCGGCGTCGTTCCTCGTCGACCTCCCGGTGGAGCACCCGTTCGTCCTGCTCGCCGCGCTCTTCCTCACGGGGTTCTTCTTCGCGCAGCTCGGCGTGTTCGTCGGGGTGCGCGCCGAGCAGTTCGACGACGTCTCGTTCGCTCAGACCTTCGTCCTGCAGCCGCTCGTCTTCCTCGGGGGCGTCTTCTACTCCGCGTCGCTGCTCCCCGACCCGTTCGACACGATCACCCAGTTCAACCCGGTCTACTACATGATCAGCCTCGTCCGCTACGGCTTCCTCGGCATCACCGAGGTGAACGTGGCGATGTCGCTCGGCGGCCTCGCGGTCGCGACCGCGGTGCTCTTCGCGGTCAACGACCGGCTGTTCGCGCGCGGGTACAAGCTGCGCTCGTAGGGGCGTTCAGCCGTCCGGGTCCGTCCGCCGCGCGAGGCCGTCGGGGCCGCGGAGGAACACCTGGCGG
Source organism: Paraconexibacter sp. (assembly GCA_041603715.1). Classification (GTDB taxonomy): domain Bacteria; phylum Actinomycetota; class Thermoleophilia; order Solirubrobacterales; family Solirubrobacteraceae; genus Paraconexibacter. Next base: position 3,343 of record JBFIDS010000369.1, read on the forward strand.
CTGTGGAGCGCGTAGAAGAAGCGCTCGTCGGCGCGGATCCGGGCGGCGAGCGTGGCGACGGCGCGGACGTAGCGATCGGAGGGGTTGTAGCGCAGCAGCGCGCGCGCCTCGTTGCGCGGGGCGCCGTTGGCCCGCAGGTAGTTCGCCGCGCCCATGATCGCGTCGCGAGGGTCACGGATGTCCCCGCCCATCCCGTACGCCCGCCAGGTCGCGGGCATGAACTGCATCGGCCCACGGGCGCCCGACACGCTCTCGTTGCGGAAGCGGCCGAACTGCGTCTCGACGTGGTTGACCGCGGCGAGGAGCGGCCAGCCGACGCCGAACCGACGCCACGCGTCGCGGTAGTGGCGGCGCAGGACGTCCGCGGGCTCCGGCCGGCCGAGTCGCACCTTCGGACGCTGCTTGACGACGCTCTTGATGCGCCCGAGGTCACGCAGCGCGCGGGTCTCCGCCCGCAGGTCGGCGCGCGTCGTCCCGCGCAGGTGGGAGAGGACCGCGGCGGTCGTGCGCGGACGTGGCGCGAGCATGAGCACGATGCGCTGCGCACGCAGGGCGAGCAGTTGGACGTCCCGGGGGGCTGCGCCGCGCGCCGGGTCACCATCGCGTCGCCAGCGATCGATGGCCGCGCGGAGGTCGCGCGTCACGTCGGTGAGGTGCGCCGCGAGGGTCTTCGGCCCGGTCGGGATACGGGCGTCCGGCTCGGGGAGGCCGTCGACGGCGGCTCCGGTCCCGGACGACGGAGGCACGCCCGCCGACATCGACGAGAACGCGAGTCCGTCGCGGCTCGCGTCATCGGTCCCTCGATCCGCGAGGGCGATCGCCGCGGCAGCGGCGAGCAGCGCGCACGCGAGGACCGCGACGGCGAGCGCGGCGGGGCGACG
>JBFIDS010000370.1:0-4180 GCA_041603715.1 Paraconexibacter sp.
AGGGCGTGAAGGCGGCCATCGAGCTCGCCGCCCGGCAGCCGGACTGGCCGTGAGGACCCCGACATGAGCCCGAGCCCGAACCTGCGCGTCCTCGTCGTCGACAACTACGACTCGTTCACCTACAACCTCGTCCAGTTCCTCGGTGAGCTCGGCGCGGACCTCACGGTCGTGCGCAACGACGCCGAGGACGTCGACGCGCTGCTCGAGCGCGCGCCCGATCGTGTCGTCGTCTCGCCGGGGCCGTGCACGCCCAACGAGGCCGGCGTGTCGCTCGAGGTCGTCCGCCGCTTCCCCGAGGCGGGGATCCCCACGCTCGGCGTCTGCCTCGGGCACCAGTCGATGGCCCAGGCGTTCGGCGGCGAGGTCGTCCGGCACGTGCCCATCCACGGCAAGACGTCCCCGATCGAGCACGACGGCCGCACGATCTACGCGGGCCTCCCGAGCCCGCTCGTCGTCGGCCGCTACCACTCGCTCGTCGTCCCGGAGGAGACGCTCCCGGACTGCCTGGAGCCGACGTCCCGCGGCGGCGGCGTGCTCATGGGGCTGCGGCACCGCGAGCTCCCCGCCGAGGGCGTGCAGTTCCACCCCGAGTCGGTCCTCACCGAGTCCGGGATGGAGATGCTCGCGAACTTCCTGCGGGGCTGAGCGCCGCGCGGGTCGACGGCGCCGCCACCACGGCCGATACGCTGCGCGCCGCACCCATGCCCAACGACGTCCTCACCGCGGCGATCGACGCGCTCGCCTCACGTCGCGACCTCACCACCGACGAGGCCGCGGGCGTGCTCGCCGAGATCATGGCGGGCGAGGCCGGCGTGGCCCAGATCGCCGCCTTCCTCATCGCGCTGCGCACGAAGGGGGAGACCGTCGAGGAGGTCGCGGGCCTCGCCCGGACGATGCGCGAGCTCGCGACGCCCGTCCGCAGCGAGCGCGACGACCTGCTCGACACGGCGGGGACGGGAGGGGGACGTCCGACGTTCAACGTCTCGACGACCGCCGCGTTCATCGCCGCGGGCGCCGGCTGCGCCCTCGCCAAGCACGGCAACCGCTCCGCGACCGGGCTCTCGGGGTCCGCCGACGTGCTCGAGGCGCTCGGGGCGCGCATCGATCTCGACGCGGCCGGCGTCGAGCGGTGCATCGACGAGGTCGGGTTCGGCTTCATGTTCGCCCCGGCGCACCACGCCGCGACCCGGCACGTCGTCCCGGTCCGCAAGGAGCTCGCCGTCCGGACGATCTTCAACGTGCTCGGGCCGCTCACGACCCCCGCGGGGGCCCGTCGCCAGCTGATCGGGTGCAGCGACGCGGGTATGCTCGACGTGATGGCCGGAGCCCTCCAGGTCCTCGGTGTCGACCGCGCGCTCCTCGTGTCGTCGGCGGACGGCCTCGACGAGCTGTCGACGTCCGCCGCGACCCACGTCGTCGAGGTCGACGCGGACGGCATCCGCGCCTACGACGTCGAGCCGGAGGACCTCGGTGTGGCGCGGTCGCCCGCCGACTCCGTCCCGGCCGGGCTCCCCGACGCGAACGCGGCGACGCTGCGCTCGATCCTCGCCGGCGACCCCGGGCCCGCCCGCGACCTCGCGGTCCTGAACGCCGGCGCGGCGATCTACGCGGCCGGCCGCGCCACCGACCTCGCCACGGGCGTGACGGCCGCAGGTGCCGCGATCGACTCGGGCGCGGCCGCCCGCACCCTCGACGCCTACGTCGCCCTCTCGCAGGAGCTCGCCCCGTGAACGTCCTGGACCGCATCGTCGACTCCACCAAGGAGGAGGTGCGCCGGCGGCAGGACGCCGTCCCCATGAAGGAGCTCGAGGCGCGCCTCGCCTCGCGCGGGGACGACCGCCCGTTCGCCGAGGCGCTCACCCGGCCGGGCATCGCGGTCATCGCCGAGCACAAGCGCCGCTCCCCGTCGGTCGGGCCGATCCGCGACGGCTCGACGGTCACGGAGATCGTCAGCGCCTACGACCGCGGGGGCGCCTCGGCCCTCTCCGTGCTCACCGAGGGCCCTCACTACGGCGGCTCGCTCGACGACCTCCGGGAGGCGCGAGCGGCCTGCGGCCTGCCGATCCTCCGCAAGGACTTCGTCGTCAAGCGCTACCAGGTCGTCGAGTCCGCGGTCGCCGGCGCCGACGCGATCCTCCTCATCGTCGCGGCCCTCGACGACAAGAAGCTGCTCAAGCTCCACACGCACGCCCGCGAGCTCGACCTCGACGTCCTCGTCGAGGTCCACGACCAGGAGGAGCTCAGCCGGGCGCTCGAGGTCGTCGACGCGGACGTCATCGGGATCAACAACCGTGATCTCACCGACTTCTCGGTCGACGTGGAGCGCACCTACGAGCTGCTCGCCGACATCCCGACCGGCAAGCTCGTCGTCTCCGAGTCGGGGATCCACACGCGCGCCCAGCTCGACGACCTCGAGCGCGTGGGCATCGACGCGGTGCTCGTCGGCGAGAGCCTCATGCGGGCCGACGATCCCGAGGCGGCGTGTCGCACGCTCACGGGCTTGCGGCCCGTGTGATCCGTCGGCCCGCTACGGTGTCGGGACGGCCTGAACGTCACCGTTTTACCCGCGCTTCAGGCACCGTTGACGCCGTCCTCACCCACTGACCGCACGATCGTCCGTATGCCATCGAAGCTCCTCCCCGTCGCCGTCGCCTCCGCGGTCGTCGGCGCGTCCATGGCGGTGGGCGCCGTCGCGCTGTTCGACGTCGGCGGCTCCGAGCGGGTGACGACCGTCGTCCAGCAGGCCCCGCTCTCCGGGGGCGCCAACGCCCGTACCGCGACGACCGACGGGGACGCACTCACCCCGCGCGAGCTCTACGAGCGCGACGCGCCGGGCGTCGTCTTCATCCGCGCCCAGGTCGTCCAGCGCACCGCCTCGCCCTTCGACTTCGGGCTCGAGAGCGAGCAGCAGAGCCTCTCGACCGGCTCCGGGTTCGTCATCGACGAGGACGGCTCGATCCTCACGAACGCCCACGTCATCGACGGCGCGGTGAAGGTCGCCGTCCAGTTCCAGGACAAGAAGACCGTCGACGCGAAGGTCGTCGGCAAGGACGTGTCGAGCGACCTCGCCCTCCTCAAGGTCGATCCCGACGGCCTCGACCTCACCGCGCTGCCGCTCGGCAGTTCGAAGGACGTCCAGGTCGGTGATCCCGTCATCGCGATCGGCAACCCGTTCGGGCTCGACCGGACGCTCACGACCGGCGTCGTGAGCGCACTGCAGCGGCGCATCACGGCGCAGAACGACTTCGAGATCACGAACGTCATCCAGACCGACGCGGCGATCAACCCCGGGAACTCCGGTGGCCCGCTCATCGACGCGACCGGCCAGGTGATCGGCGTCAACTCGGCGATCGCAACCGGCGCGGGAGGCGGGGGGAACGTCGGCATCGCGTTCGCCGTCCCGATCGACACCGCGAAGGAGATCCTCCCGCAGCTCGAGGAGAAGGGGCGCGTCGACCGCGCCTACCTCGGGATCACCAGCCTCACGATCGACGGCTCGCTCGACGGGCTCAACCTCCCGGTCCAGCGCGGTGCGCTCGTGCAGAGCGTCCAGCAGGGGAGCCCGGCCGACGAGGGCGGACTGCGGGCGGGCGGGATCAGCGCCCAGCTCAGCGGGGGCACGATCACGCTCGGCGGCGACATCATCGTGGCGATCGACGGCAAGCCCGTCCGGACCTCCGAGGACGTCGGGACGATCATCGCCGCCAAGCGGGCGGGCGACACGGTGAAGGTGCGCGTCGTGCGCGAGGGTGAGGAGAAGGACCTCACCGTCGAGCTCGGGTCCCGACCCGGCGAAGCGGCCGCCGGCTGAGGCCGGCGGGGTCGATCGAGCCCGTCTGCGAGGCGCGGCACCGCGCGCGGCTCCCGCGGGCGGCGGCGGTCCGACCACTACGATGGCTGGGTGAGAGCACCACGCATCAAGATCTGCGGTGTCACCCGCGTCCAGGACGCCGAGCACGCCGTCGAGTCGGGTGCCTGGGCCGTCGGCATGATCCTCTGGCCCGGGTCCGCGCGCGTCTGCACCCTGCCCGACGCCGAGGCCATCGCCCGCACGCTGCGGCGCCGCGCCGAGACCTGCGGGGTGTTCGTCAACGCGTCGCTCGACGAGGTCGTCGGCACGGCGGAGGGGATCGGGCTCACGATGGTCCAGCTCCACGGCGACGAGGGGCCATCGTTCTGC
>JBFIDS010000371.1:0-4175 GCA_041603715.1 Paraconexibacter sp.
CGCCGAGCTCGAGGCCGCGGTGATGCTGCTGAACCGGCGCTATCGCGAGCCGCCCGAGTCCGACCGGGAGCGCGAGCGCGCGCTCGGACTTCTCGTGCGCAAGGGCTACGCGCTCGAGCTCGCCTACGACGCCGTGCGGGCGTTCGAGCGCGGCGGGGGCTCAAGCTGAGTCGACGTCGGCTCCGTCCGTCGGGTCATGGCGGGGTCACAGGGACGGCGTCGGCCGAACACCCGCGACGACGTCCGTCCGTCGGGTCATGGCGGGGTCGCGCGGACGGCGTCGGCCGAACACCGACGACGACGTCGGTCCGTCGGGTCATGGCGGGGTCACAGGGACGGTGTCGGCCGAACACCGACGAGCGCGGCGGGGGCTGAGCGCTCAGATCTCGTCGAGCAGCTTGCGCTTCTGCTCGGCGAACTCCTCCTCGGTGACGTGACCTCGGTCGCGGAGCTCGGCGAGGGTCTTCAGCTGGGCGACCGGGTCGGGCGCCCCCGCCCCGGCCGGCGCGGCGCCGTCGGCACCGAGACCCTGGGCGTACTGGGACCAGGCGCCCATCGCCTGGGTCATGTCAGCCGTCGCCGCACCCGTGATGAGCCCGTCGAGGCCGAGCGCCTCGAGCTGCCGGCGCGCCTGCGGCGGCAGCGAGGCGAGGACGTCGGCACCCGAGGTCGCGCTCGTCACCGGGACGCCGTCCGGTCCGATCGTCGTCGTGCGGACGCTGATGCTCGAGACACCCGCGTCCATCACCGGGGTGGCCCGATGCTCGGGCACGGGCGCCGGCGAGACGCTCGGCGTGGGCCCCGGGGTGCCCCCGCCGCGCTGCGAGAGACCCGCCGTCCAGTCGTCCTCGGGCGGCTTGCGGCGGAAGAGGTCGCGGAGTCCCATCGGCCCATCGTCCACGTTCGCGCGGTCATCGGCAAGTCGGCGCGTCGGGCTCTCCCGCGCTCTCCCCGTGCATTAGAGTCGGAGGTGCGAGCGACCGACACCGCCGTCCCACCCAACGACCTTCGAACGACACATGCCCTGATACCTGGCACCGCCCCTGCGGCCGCCGGTCCCTCGCCCCAACGTCACACCGGAGACCGTCCGTGCGCGCACCATGGCGCCCGGCGGGGAGAGGACAGAGGACCATGGAACTCGTCTTGGGAGCCGCCCTGATCGCTCTCGGGATCGTCGCGGGCGCGGCGCTCCTCGGGCGGGCGCGACACACCGCGCTGACGGCGGCCGGTCCGCCCGGCGCAACCGTCCCGCCGCGGTCCGCTCCGTCCCTCGCGGACCCGGGGCCGGGCACGGGCACCGCCCCTGTCCCCGAGCGGCCGGCCGCCGAGGCCGCCGCCCCCGACGCGGTCGCCGAGACGCTCGCCCGCCGGCTCGACGAGCTCGACGCGCGCGAGAAGCGCCTCGTCGCCCGCGAGGAGCAGCTCGCGGTCCGCGCGGCCGAGGTCGAGGAGGCCGCCGAGGAGCGCATCCGCGCCCTCGAGCGGGTCTCCGGGCTCAGCGCCGGGCAGGCCCGCCAGGCGCTGCTCAAGGAGGTCGAGGACCAGGCACGCCACGACCGCGCGCGGCTGCTGCGCCAGATCGAGGAGGAAACCAAGCGCGACGCCGAGCGGCGCGTGCGGTCGATCCTGTCGGTCGCGATGCAGCGGCTCGCGGGCTCCCACGCCGCCGAGACGACCGTGTCCGTCGTGCAGCTCCCCAGCGACGACATGAAGGGCCGGATCATCGGGCGGGAGGGGCGCAACATCCGTGCCCTCGAGAACCTCACCGGGGTCGACGTCATCATCGACGACACGCCGGGCGCGGTCGTGCTCAGCGCCTTCGACGGCGTGAGGCGCGAGATCGCCCGCATGACGCTCGAGAAGCTCCTCAGCGACGGGCGCATCCACCCGGCCCGCATCGAGGAGACCTTCTACCAGTGCAAGTCCGAGCTCGAGGCGCACATGACCCAGGCGGGGGAGGACGCGGTGATGGAGTCCGGCGTCCAGGGCCTCGACCCCGAGCTCGTGAAGGTCCTCGGCCGGCTGCGGTTCCGCACGAGCTACGGCCAGAACGTGCTCCAGCACTCGGTGGAGTGCGCCCACCTCGCCGCGATGATGGCCTCCGAGCTGGGAGCGAGCGCGAAGACGGCGCGCCGTGCGGCCCTCCTGCACGACATCGGCAAGGCGGTGAGCCACGAGATCGAGGGCCCGCACGCGCTCGTCGGCGGTGATCTCGCGCGGCGCCACGGCGAGTCCGAGGCCGTCGCCCACGCGATGGAGGCCCACCACAACGAGGTCGAGCCGCAGACCGTCGAGGCGGTCATCGTCCAGGCCGCCGACGCGCTCTCCGGCGCGCGCCCCGGGGCCCGCGGCGAGTCGCTCGACCAGTACGTCAAGCGGCTGCGCGAGCTCGAGCAGCTCGCCGGACGCCACGACGGCGTGGAGAAGGTCTACGCGATGCAGGCCGGGCGCGAGATCCGCGTCATCGTCACGCCGACCGCCGTGACCGACGGCGGCGCCGCCGACCTCGCCCGCACGGTCGCCCGCGAGATCGAGCAGGAGCTCGAGTACCCGGGCCAGATCAAGGTGACGGTCATCCGCGAGTCGCGCTCGGTCGACTACGCGAAGTAGCTCCGCGACGCGGAGTCGGTGACGGCCCCTGCCTGCGCCGCGCGGGCCGGACGATGAAGAAGGCGGCCCCGCTACCCTGAACGGCGCCGATGAAGCGCTACCACGTCACCACCTTCGGGTGCCAGATGAACGAGCACGACTCCGAGCGGATGAAGGGCATGCTCGAGGCGCTCGGCTACACCGAGGCTCCCGAGCCCGCCGACGCGGACCTCATCCTCTTCAACACCTGCTCGATCCGCGAGTCCGCGGACTCGCGCTTCGTCGCGCACCTCGGGCACGCCAAGCGCCTCAAGCGCGAGCGGCCCGATCGCGTGATCGGCGTCGGCGGGTGCTGGGCGCAGTCCGTCAAGGACGAGGTCTTCGAGCGCTTCCCGTTCGTCGACGTCGCGTTCGGGCCCGGTCAGATCCACAAGCTCGCCGAGTTCCTCACGAGCGACTCGATCACCGCGCAGGGCTACTTCGAGTTCGAGGGCTTCCCCGCGCACCTGCCGACGAAGCGCGCCCGCGACGTCCACGCCTGGCTGCAGATCAGCGTGGGCTGCAACATGGCCTGCTCGTACTGCATCGTCCCCTCGACCCGGGGCCGCGAGTCGTCCCGGCCGTTCGAGCAGCTCGTCGACGAGGTCGGCGCGCTCGCCGCCGACGGGGTGCGCGAGGTGACGCTGCTCGGGCAGAACGTCAACGCCTACGGGCGGGACCTGAGGCCGCAGCGGCGCTCGTTCGCGGAGCTCCTCCACGCCGTGCACGCGATCGAGGGGATCGAGCGCATCCGCTACACGAGCCCGCACCCGCAGGACATGAAGGAGGACGTCGTCCTCGCCCACCGCGACCTGCCGGGCGTGTGTCCGCACATCCACCTTCCGCTGCAGTCGGGCTCCTCGCGGATCCTCAAGGCGATGCGCCGCACCTACTCGCGCGAGCGCTACATGGACCGGGTCGCGCTCATCCGCGAGCACGTCCCCGACGCGGCGATCACGACCGACATCATCGTCGGCTTCCCGGGGGAGACCGACGTCGACTTCGAGGAGACGCTCGCCGTCTGCGAGAAGGTCGGCTACGACGGGGCGTTCACGTTCGTCTTCTCGGCCCGGCGGGGAACCGAGGCGGCGCTCATCACGGAGGGCCTCGTGCCCCACCCGGTGAAGGTGGAGCGCATGGAGCGCCTCGTGGAGGTCGTGCAGCGCCGGGCGACCGAGCGCGCGCAGCGCTTCGTCGGCCGCACGCTCGACGTGCTCGTCGAGGGGCCGTCGCGGACCGACCCGTCCCGCCTGCGCGGGCGCACCGTGCACAACAAGGTCGTGAACTTCAGCGGGCTCGCGGCGCCCGGCGAGGTCGTGCCCGTCGAGATCACTGCGGCGACGAGCCAGACGCTGTCCGGCGAGGCATCGCTCCTCGCCCTCGCCGCGGCCGGCGAGCCGCACCGCGCCCCGTGAGCCGCTCGGCGACGGTGGCCCGCGGCTGAGTGGACATCTGCCGACGCCTCCATCGGCAGATGTCCACTCAGGGCGGTTCAGCGCTTCGCGGTCTGCCCGTCGGAGACGTCGCGGCCGACCTTCTCGGCCCCG
>JBFIDS010000372.1:0-4167 GCA_041603715.1 Paraconexibacter sp.
CCGAGCCCGCCGCTGATCTCGTTGCCGTGATCGCGCAGGAGCGCGCCCCGCATGGCCGCCTCGTCGATCTCGTGCGGCGGGCGCACGGCGAGGAGCGGGTGCAGCTGCTCGCCCTCCGGCGCGAGTCGCTCGAGCCCGAGGACCGCGAGCGCGTCGCGCAGCGCGCGGTGGGCGCGGCCGTGGCGTTCCCAGCGGGCCTCGACGCCCTCCTCCTCGACGATCGCGAGCCCCTCGCGCAGCGCGTAGACGAGGTTGATCGGAGCGGTGTGGTGGTAGGCCCGGGCACCGCTGCCCGGCTGAGTCCAGTACCCGAGGACGAGGGTGTGGTCGAAGTACCAGGAGCGCGACGAGCCGTCGACCCGGGCGAGCGCCCGCTCCCCGGCGGTGACGGGCGCGCGCCCGGGCGGCACGTTCAGGCACTTCTGCGTTCCGCTGAACGCGGCGTCGACCCCGCTGCCGTCGATGTCGAGCGGGTGGCCCGTGAGGGAGGTGACGCAGTCGACGAGGAGGAGCGCGTCCTGGGCCCGGCACGCCTCGGCGAGCCCCTCCAGGGGCTGCGCGACGCCGGTGGAGGTCTCCCCGTGGACGACGAAGGCCGCGGCGGTGTCGCCGCCGGCGATCGCCTCGACGAGCGCCTCGGTCGGGATCGCGCGCCCCCACTCGGCCTCCACGCGCACGACCTCCGCGCCCTGTCGTCCCAGGGCGTCGGCCATCCGCTCGCCGAACAGCCCGTGGACGCCGCAGACGACGCGGTCCCCGGGCCGGACGAGGTTCGCGACCATCGCGTCCATCCCCGCGCTCCCGGTCCCGCTGATCGGGATCGCCACCCGGTTCTCCGTGCGAAACGCGCCCCGCAGGCCTTCGGCCACCTCGTCCATGAGGGCGCCGAAGGCGGGATCGAGGTGGCCGATCGTCGGGAGCGCGAGCGCGTCGAGCACGCGGCGCGGCACGGGCGAGGGGCCGGAGCCCAGCAGGAGACGGTCCGGGACGGAGACGACGGTCATGGCCAGGGAGTCTCGCACCCGGCCACGGCGAGGAGTGCGAGAACGTTCCGGACTACCCGGACGGTCCTCGATCACTTCCGGGCGGGCCTGGCGCCGCGAGCCGCGCGACCGCCTCCGCCGCCGGGACGACGTCGTGCATCCGCGCGACGCTCTCGCCGGCGTAGAGCGGCGTCACCTCCACCGTCCGGTCCGGCATCCCCGCGAGGGCGGGCCCCGGGCTGAACAGCGGGACCCGCGGGTGCTGCAGGCGCGCGTAGGTCCCCATGAGGCTGAGCGGGAGAACGCCGCCCAGGCGTGCCGAGCGCGCGTTCACGGCGCGCACGGGGCCCGGGCCCTCGCCCCACCGGCGCACCGCGTCGTTGACGAGCACGCGGTGGCGCATGGGCCAGCCGAACCCGAACAGCATGGTGTCGACGGTCTCGCTGCCCCCGGCGAGCGCGGCCTTGTAGCCCGGGTGGGCGTCGCACTCCTCGGTGAGGACGAAGCGCGTCCCGGCGACGACGGCGTCCGCCCCGGCGTCGAGCAGGCGTCGTGCGTCCGCGGCCTCCGCGACGCCGCCCGCGGCCCACACGGGCACGCCGTCGGCGACCGCGAGGACGTCGGTGAGCGCCGTCGCGGTCGGCACGACCCCGACGAGGTGACCGCCGGCGTCCGCGCCCTGGGCGACGAGCCCGCTCGAGCCGTCGGCGAGGGCGTCCCGTGCCTCCTGGGCGGTGCCGACCGTCTGGAGCACGTCGATGCCCGCTGCGCGGAGCGCCGCCGTCATCTCCTTCGCCCGCCCGGCGTGGAGGACCACGACGGGCACGCGGGCCTCGACGCAGGCCCGCACGTGCTCCTCCCGGGTGAAGGGGACGAGCAGGTTCGCCGCGACGGGACGCCCCTCGCCCGCGATCGCCTGCGCCTTGCGCAGCGCACCGGCGAACGGCCCGGGACCCATGATCCCGACGGTGCCCAGGGCGCCCGCGGCCGAGACGGCGCCCGCGAGCCGGGGACCGGCGATGCCGCCGCCCATCCCCGCCTGGACGATGCGGTGCTCGAGCCCGAGACGCGCCGCGAGGCTCATCGGACGCCCGCCGCCGGCTCGGCAGCCGCGACGGGTGCCGGCTGCGCGACCGGACGGCCGCGCCCATGGCGGGCGTACCAGCGACGGCCGTGCGCGCGCTGGTAGTTCCACAGCAGTGTCGCGATCGCACCGCGGTCGTGCATCCAGAACGCGTCGGGGATGGGGTCGAGGGCGGGTCGACGCCCGAACTCGACGTCGGCGACGACGATCCCGGGCCCCTCGCGCAGATCGCGGCGCGCGAGGACGGCGCCGCTCGCGTCGCAGACGACGGTGCCGCCCTGGAACCAGCCGCGGTAGCGGATCGGCGCCCACGGCAGGTCGCACTCGACCGGGCCGCAGTGCGCGGCGTGCACGACCGGCGCACCGACCGCGCGCGCCATCGCCTGCGCGATGTGCGCCGCCGTTCGCGCGTTGGCGGCCTCGAGGCGGCGGAAGACCGCGGCGGGCGGCCACGGCGGGATGCTCCACCACGCCGAGCCTCCGACGATCACGTCGACGCGTCCCTTCAGCCGGTGGGCGGTCTGCGTGCGCATGAACTCCCAGCACACCGCGGCCCCGGCGGTGACGCCGTCGCCCGTGTCGATCACGCCGTCGTCGCACCCGCCAACGTAGAAGCAGTTCTCCCACATCGTCGGGAGGTCCTTGTCATGGCGGCCGAGCACCGTCCCGTCGGGGCCGACGAGGAAGAAGGCGTTGCGGTTCTCCCCGTCCTCGTCGCGGCAGACGAACGATCCCCCGACCGTCGCGCCGTGCCGGACGGCGAGGCGGCGCAGCAGGTTCGTCCCCGCGCCGTCGGGCGGCAGGACCGCGTCGGCCATCGCATCGACGAACCCCATCCCGGTGGTGAAGAACTCCGGGAGGACGATCCACTCGGCCCCGGCGGCGCCCGCCTCGTCGGCGAGCGCCTCGCAGCGCGCGAGGTTCTCGGCGACGTCGGCGACGCGCGGCTCGAGCTGGACGGCGGCGACCTTCATGACGCCGCCCCCGTGTCAGGCAGGAGCGCCGCGCGCAGCGCGATCCCGTCGAGGTAGGTGTCCTTGCGCACGACCTTCCCGTCCCGACAGGGGATGACGTCGACGCCGGCGAAGCTCGCCCGCGGCGTTCCCGGGTGCGCGACCTCCGCACCGACCGGGAACGGCTCGGCGAGCGTGCCGGTGATGACGAACTCGTGGACGAAGAGGTCGTCGCGCACGGTGAGGCGCGTCGTCGCGAAGTGGAGGTCGGGGAACGCGGCGAAGAAGTACGCGAACTGGGCCCGGACCTCCTCGGGCGTCGTCGCCTCGGAGAAGCCGTCGACGTGGAGGTGGAAGACCATGCCCTCGGCGTGCATGGCCATGATCGCGTCGAGGTCGTGGTCGTTCCATGCCGCGCCGTAACGCGTGGCGAGCTCGGCGGTGGTGAGCGGGATGGAGGTCGTCGCGGTGTCGGTCATGGACCGACCATAGAAAGATTGCAATGGCATTGCAAGTTCTTTCGCGCATGGTCCTCCGGCGAGGCACTAGGGTCCCGTCCGCATGACGGACGAGGCCCCCCGCTCGCGACGCGATCTCCAGCGCGAACGGACCCGCGACGCGCTCCTCGCAGCCGCGGAGCGCCGGTTCGCCGCGCAGGGCTTCCGGGAGACGACGGTCGGGGAGATCGCCGCCGATGCCGCGGTGTCGGTGCGCAGCATCTACAACGCGTTCGGCGGCAAGACCGGGCTCTACCTCGAGGTCGTCGAGCAGGCGCTCGAGGCGAACCGCCGCTACATGGACCAGGCCTGGGACCCGGTGCTCGATCCGCTCGAGCGGATCCTCGTCGCCTCCGACGCGTACCTGCTCTTCCACCTCGACCACCCCGGGTACTTCCAGATGGTCGCGCTGCCGCAGATGAGCTCACGCCCCGACGACGACCACGCCGAGATCGCCGAGCGGATCGCGCGCCGCGTCGAGGCCGAGGTGCGACGGGTGGAGGACGCGATCCGCGAGGGCGTGCGCATCGGCCGGATGGGCCCCGTCGAGCCCGAGCCCGCGGCGAAGTTCCTCTGGGGTGCGTGGAACGGCGTCATCGCGCTCGCGTCGCGGCCGGACCGCCTCCGCGCGACCGAGGCGGACATCGAGG
>JBFIDS010000373.1:0-4166 GCA_041603715.1 Paraconexibacter sp.
CGACGCTCGTGCTCGCGACGGCGGCCCTCGCGCCGGTCCTCGCGCTCGGCGTCGCCTTTCCCGACGGCGGCGAGCAGCCGATGCTGTCCGAGACGTTCTGGCGGACGCTCGTCAGCGCCCTCGTCGTCCTCTGGGTCCTCCCCGCCCGGCACCGCGTGCTGCGCTGGGCGACCGCCCTCTACGCGCTCGCGACGGTCGCGAGCTTCCTCCTCGACACCCCGATGGGGAGCAACGTGATCCGCCTCGGCGCGCTCGTCGGCGCGCCGCTCGTCGTCGCCGTGCTCCTCGCGCAGCGCCCCCGGCTCGCGATCCTCGTCGCCCTCCCCCTCCTCGTCTGGCAGTGGGAGGCGCCCATCGCGGACTGGTGGGGCGCCCGCGGCGACCCGCTCTTCGAGGCCCGCGAGTACGCGCCCCTCGTCACGCTGCTCGACGAGCGGCGTCGCGCCGAGGGACCGTTTCGCGTCGAGGTGCCGTTCACCGCGAACCATGCGGAGGCCGACCTGCTCGCCCGCGAGGTCCCGCTCGCCCGCGGCTGGCAGCGCCAGCTCGACGTGAAGGTCAACGGCCTCTTCTACGACGACGCGCCCTTGACCCCGGCGCGGTACGGGGAGTGGCTGCGGGAGAACGCCGTGCGCTACGTCGCGCTGCCGACCGGCGTCGCGCTGGACTCGAGCGCGCGCGAGGAGGCGCGGCTGCTGCGCGAGGACGCGCTCCCGACGCTCCGCGAGCTGCCGCAGGAGGGACGCTGGCGCGTCTGGCGCGTGGAGGACGCCGCGCCGCTCGCGGACGGAGCGCGCGTCACCGCGATCGGGCGCGATCACGTGACGCTCGATGCGCCGCAGGCGGGCCGCGTCCTCGTCCGCACGCGCTACACGCCCTACTGGCGGATCGTCGAGGGAGCCGGGTGCGTCGAGCGCGGACCCGACGACTGGACGGTCCTGCGTCTGGAGCGCCCCGGGCGTGTCGTGCTCGCGACGACGTTCGTCCCGTCGCGTGTCGTGTCGGACGCGCCTCGCTGCACGCGCTGAGCGCCCGAATCCCTCGCGCCCCGGTGCGGCGGCGGCTACAATCGCCGATTCGATGCCGACCCGCCTGCTCGCAATGCGGTCGCGTCTGTTCCCCCGCGGCGTGTTCGACGTCGTGCTGCAGATCGCGCTGTTCTTCGCCATGTACTACACGTACAGGCTCCTGCGCGGCGCGATCGACGACCCCGCCGGCGCCGCGGTGGCCTTCCAGAACGCCCGGACGCTCATCGACATCGAGCGCTCGCTGGGGCTGTTCATCGAGCCCAGCGTGCAGGCGTGGGCCGCGGGCACCGGGTTCCTCACGGATGCCTCGAGCATCATGTACGTCAACGCGCAGACGACCGTCACCGTCGGTGCCCTCGCGTACCTCTACCTCCGTCACAACTCGCACTTCTACTTCGTGCGGAACATGTTCTTCATCGCGTTCCTCATCGCGGTGTCGGCCTACATGCTCTATCCGACCGCCCCGCCGCGGTTCTTCCCGGAGTGGGGGTTCTTCGACGCCGTCGCCGAGTTCAGCGGCGTCGACAGCAACGACCAGTCGCTCGTCAACGAGCTCTACAACCCGTACGCCGCCGTCCCCTCGATGCACATCTGCTTCGCGCTCATGGTCGGGATCCCGATCGCCCGGCTCGCGAAGTCACGTGCCGTGAAGATCTTCTGGTTCAGCTACCCGATGGTCGTGCTGTTCGTCATCGTCGTGACCGGCAACCACTTCATCGCCGACGCGGTCCTGGGCGCCCTCACCGCCCTCATCGCCGCGAGCGTCGCGACCCAGATGGCGCGCGCGAGACCCACGCACTGGTCGTGGAAGCCCGCAACGGGCACCGTGACCGCGTAGCCTTCCGCCCCGCATGAGCACCCCGAACCCGCGGGGGATGCGGCGGACGATGATGCGCAACGCGCTCATCGAGTCCCGTCTCACCCCGAACGCGATCTCGCTCACCGGCCTCGCGCTGCATTTCGTCGCCGCCGCCCTCCTCTGGGAGGGCGAGTTCCTCCTTGGCGGTATCGCGTTCATCGTCGGCTCGGTGTGCGACACGCTCGACGGGCGCTACTCGCGCATGTCCGGCAAGGGGACCCCGTTCGGCGCGTTCCTCGACTCCACGCTCGACCGGATCGAGGAGGCGATCATCCTCACGGTCGTCGCGCGCTACTTCAGCCAGCAGGGCGACGACACCGCCGTCGTCGCCTGCATGGTCGCGATCGCCGGGTCGCTCCTCGTGAGCTACACGCGGGCACGAGCGGAGGCCCTCGGGGTCGAGTGCAAGGTCGGGTTCGCCAACCGCGCGGTGCGCGTCGTGATCCTGTCGGCGGGCCTGCTCCTCGAGGCCGGTCCCACGGACCTCGAGCTGCTCGCGCCCGCCGTCTACCTCCTCGCGGGCCTGTCGCTCATCACGACCCTGCAGCGGATCTTCCACGTGCGCTCGCAGCTCGCCAACCCGCCGGCCGCCTGATCCCCTCGCGCACCCCGTCGCGCCGTCTGTAACCGCGCCCCGCCCACAGGGGTACCACTCCCCCAGGACGGACAGCGCCGACGCGCGTCCGCACGCAGCTTCCCCGATCCCTCCGAACAAGGACCACTGGAGACCGTGAGCACCAACGGCAACGGCAAGGCGCTGAGCAACGGCGCGGCCACCAACGGCTCAGGCCGCTATCAGCACGACAAGGTGCGCGTCGCCATCATCGGCGTCGGCAACTGCGCCAACAGCTTCGTGCAGGGCATCTACCACTACGCGGATGCCGACCCCAACGAAGACGTCCCGGGCCTCATGCACGTCGACCTCGGCGGCTACCACGTCAGCGACATCGAGATCTCGGCCGCGTTCGACATCAACGCGACGAAGGTCGGCAAGGACATCGGCACGGCGATCTGGGCCGCGCCGAACAACACGCTGAAGTTCACGAACAAGGTCCCCAAGAAGATCGGCGTCGAGGTCCACCGCGGGATGACGCTCGACGGGATCGGCAAGTACCCGGCGTCGATCATCAAGAAGGCGAAGGGCGAGACCTCCGACATCGTCCAGATCCTCAAGGACACGAGGACCGACGTCGTCGTCTCCTACCTGCCGGTCGGGTCCGAGGACGCGACGCGCTGGTACGTCGAGCAGGTCCTCGAGGCCGGTTGCGGCTTCGTGAACTGCATCCCGGTGTTCATCGCCTCCGAGCCGTACTGGAACAACCGGTTCAAGAAGGCCGGCCTCCCGATCGTCGGCGACGACATCAAGAGCCAGGTCGGCGCGACGATCGTGCACCGCACGCTCGCCCGCCTGTTCCACGAGCGTGGCGTGAAGATGCTCCGCACGTCGCAGCTCAACGTCGGCGGCAACATGGACTTCTTCAACATGCTCGAGCGCGAGCGCCTCGAGTCCAAGAAGATCTCCAAGACGCAGGCCGTCACGTCGATCATGGGCACGACGCTCCCGGCCGACGACGTCTACATCGGCCCGTCGGACTACGTACCGTGGCTCACCGACCGCAAGTGGGCGCACATCCGCATGGAGGGCCAGGCCTTCGGCGACGTGCCGCTCAACGTCGAGATGAAGCTCGAGGTCTGGGACTCCCCCAACTCGGCCGGCGTCATCATCGACGCGGCGCGCTGCTGCAAGCTCGCGCTCAACCATGGCCTGGGCGGCCAGATCGACGGCCCGTCCTCGTACCTCATGAAGTCCCCGATGAACCAGCAGCCCGACGACGCGGCCCGGCTCGCGACCGAGAAGTTCATCGCGAAGCACTCGGGCAAGAAGTCGCCCGGCACGCCGGCCAAGGGCCGCGGCGCGGCGAAGACCCGCGCGACCACCAAGGCCGCCGCGGCGAAGCCCGCCGCCAAGAAGGCGCCGGCCAAGAGGGCCACGACGAAGTCCTGAGGCTCGCGCGGGCCGCACGCCCGCACGTCCCCGCCGTCCGACGGCCCGCCTGCCCGGCGGGCCGTCGTCGTTCTCCGGCCACGGCGACCGTGGGCGTCACGGCCAGCGGCGCGTCGAGGAAGAGCATCTCGACGGTGATGTCGAGGTCGACGCGCGCCTGACCGACGAAGGCGACGGCCCGCCGGCCGGTGAGATCCTCGATCACGGGTCCGCTCGCTTGCCGGTCGTGTGCGCCGACCGGTTCCCGACGACAACGCCCCGGATCAGGCGCGAC
>JBFIDS010000374.1:0-4164 GCA_041603715.1 Paraconexibacter sp.
CGGACCCCGGCGCGCCGGTGCGGATCGTGTTCGTCGCCGAGGAGGAGCGCGGCGCCCTGCGGATCTTCCTGCGCGCCCTGCGGCGCCTCGAGGCGGGCCCCGCCGCCGTGCCGTGGGAGGCCGTCGTCGTGAGCACACGCGGGCCCTCGTCGTCCACCCCGGTCCGCCACGAGCTGCGCGACCACGTGCGGTTCACCGAGGACTCGAGCGCCGACGCCGAGCTCGCCGCTGCGCACGTGGTCGTGTGCGCGAGCGACGGCGCCGCACCGGCGCCCGGCCTCGTCCTGCGCGCGATCGGCGCAGGCGCCGTCCCCGTCGTCGCGAACCTCGCCGTCTACGAGGAGCTCGCCGGCGAGGGCCGCGGGCTCCTCTTCGAACCGCGGGACGTCGAGACGCTCGCCGCCCAGCTCCAGCGCGTCGTGAGCGACGACGCGCTGCGCGAGCGGCTGCGCACGTCCGCCGAGACGCTGCGCGCATCGCTCACCTGGGACCGGGCGACGGACGAGCTCGAGGCGGTCTACGGGGAGCTCGCGGCCCGTCGCCACGACCCGCGCGGGAACCCGGTCGTCCGGGCCCGGCTGGGGGGCCGGCCGCTCATCGACGTCGATCTCCACATGCACACCGACCACTCGCACGACTGCGCGACGCCGGTGGAGGTGCTCCTCGCCACGGCGAAGGAGCAGGGGCTCGGCGCGATCGCGGTGACCGACCACAACGAGATCTCGGGCGCGCTCGACGCCGCGGAGAAAGCCGCCCGCTACGGCGTGAAGGTCATCGTCGGCGAGGAGGTGAAGACCGCGTCGCAGGGGGAGGTCATCGGCCTCTTCATCAAGGAGAAGATCCCGCGCGGGATGTCGCTCGAGGAGACCGTCGCCGAGATCCGCCGCCAGGGCGGCCTCGTCTACGTCCCGCACCCGTTCGACCGCATGCACTCGGTCCCCGACTACGAGCACCTCCTGAAGATCATCGACGACGTCGACGCGATCGAGGTCTACAACCCCCGGGTCGCGATCGGCTCCTTCAACGAGGAGGCCCAGCGGTTCGCCGCGAAGTACCGGATCGTCGCGGGGGCGGGGTCCGACTCCCACGTCGCGCAGGGCCTCGGGTCCGTCCGCATCCGCATGCGGGACTTCGACGGCCCGGAGGAGTTCCTCGAGTCGCTGCGTGACGCCGAGATCCGGACGAAGCGCGGCACGCTCCTCTACGTCCAGGCGCTCAAGTTCCTGGAGACGAAGGCGACCCCGTCGGGAGCTCGCAAGGCGCGACGGGCCCGCCGCATCGAACGGGCGACACGCAAGGCCTGATGCAGGGCGAGGACGGAGAGGCCCCGCCGTCGAACATCCGTGGGGCGATGCCTGCGACCGACGACGAGATCCGCGAGAAGTACCTGGAGCGGGCCATCCGCGAGCTCAACACGCTCACCCGTGACCTGCAGGCGTGCGAGCGGTGCCCGCGCGGGAGTCTGAGCCCCGTCCTCGGCAGCGGTCACCCCCAGGCCGACGTCCTCCTGTTGAAGCACTCGCCCTCGCCGGCGGAGATCGACGAGGGCGTCGCGTTCTACGGGCGCGCGGGCACGGCGCTCATGAAGAGCCTCGAGCGCCTGCGGATCGACCCCCTCGCCGTGTACGGCACGCTCTGCGCGAAGTGTCCGGTGTCGGATGCGAGCCTCGCGGACCCGGGCTGCGTGGCCCGTGTCGTGGAGGAGCTCGCGATCGTCCAGCCGAAGATCGTCGTGGTGATGGGCGACGACGCGCTGTCGGCCCTCGAGGACCTCGACGTCCCGCTCGCGCAGCCGGTGCAGGCGACGCCCGGGGTGATCCAGCGACTCACCCCGTCGATCGACCTCCTCGTCACGCCGAACATCGACGAGGCGCTCGACGAGGAGGACGCGAAGCTCGCGTTCTGGCGCGCGTTTCGCGTCCTCGGCGACTGGTACGCCGACCTCCCGCCGTACTAGGGCGCGGCGACCGGATCGGCGACGGTGGACGTCGAGGCGACCCTCGGAGCGCTCGCGATCGGACTGCTCGCCGTGGCCGTCGCGCCGATGGCCGACGCTCTCGTCGCCCTCGTCCTCCTCGCTCTCGCCGCGGCGCTCGCGCTCGGTATCGCCGCGGCCGCCGACGCCGGTGTGGCGGCCACCCCGTTCGAGGTGGTCGGCTGGGCGTGCGCCGGCGCGCTCTTCGCGCGCGTGTTCGCCGAACGGGCGCTCGCGATCGGCGTCCCGCTCCTCGTCGGCGCGATCGACATCGCCTCGCTGGGCGGCGTCCTCGGTGACCCCGGGTCGTCGGTCCCGGCGGAGATCGCGGGCCCGGGTGATCCCCTCAGCTTCGCGCTCCCCGGTGCGACGCTCACGTCGCCCCTCGTCGAGGTCACACTCGTCGTCTTCCTCGCGGCGTCGGCGGTCTGGGCACGGCGGCTCGCTCCCGCCTCGGGACGGGGATGGTCCCTGGGCGCGCCTCTCGCCCTCGCCGTGGTCCCGGCCGTCGCGGTGCTCATCGCGTCGGGCACGGACCGCGCGGTGCCGGCCGTCGCGCTGCTCGGCGTGGTCGCACTCGCGATCCAGGCTGCCCAGCTGCGCGGCCGTCCGTCCCGGTAGCGAGGCGGCAGGAGGCCGTCTCAGGGTCCGGTGTGGGACCGTGTCGGACCCCTATGCCCGACGAGACGCCCGATCCGACCACGTTCGCCGACCTGCCTCTGCGCGCTGAGCTCCTCCACGAACTCGCCTCCCTCGGGTACGAGGAGCCCACCCCGATCCAGCGAGAGGCGATCCCGCCGCTCGTGGAGCGCCGCGACCTGCTCGGGCAGGCCGCGACGGGAACGGGGAAGACCGCGGCGTTCGCCCTCCCGATCCTGCAGCTGCTCGCGGAGGGCCGGCGCGCGCCGACACCCGCGGCGCTCGTGCTCGTCCCGACGCGGGAGCTCGCGATGCAGGTCTCCGAGGCGATCCACCCCTACGGCCGCGGTCTCGGCGCCCGCGTCCTCCCCGTCTACGGCGGCGCGCCGATCGTGCGGCAGCTGAAGACCCTCCAGCGCGGGGTGGACGTCGTCGTCGCGACACCCGGGCGGGCGGTCGACCTCGTCAACCGCGGAGCGATCGACCTCCACCAGATCGCGATGGTCGTCCTCGACGAAGCCGACGAGATGCTCGACATGGGCTTCGCCGACGACCTCGAGACGCTGCTCGCCTCCGCCCCGCCCGAGCGCCAGACCGTCCTGTTCAGCGCGACGATCCCCGCCCGGATCGGCGGCATCGCGTCCCGGCACCTCAAGGATCCCGTCCGGATCGAGATCCGTCACGAGCCGACACCGGCCGGAGAGGCGCCGCGCGTGCGCCAGAGCGCGTACATCGTTCCGCGCTCGAGCAAGCCGGCCGCGCTCGCCCGCGTCCTCGACCTCGAGTCCCCCGGGGCAGCGATCGTCTTCTGCCGCACGCGGGCCGAGGTCGACACCCTCACCGAGACGCTGAGCGGCCGGGGCTACCGCGTCGAGGCGATCCACGGGGGGATGAGCCAGGACCAGCGCACGCGGACGATCGGCCGCGTGAAGGCGCAGACGACGGAGCTGCTCGTCGCGACCGACGTCGCGGCGCGCGGTCTCGACATCGACCATCTCACGCACGTCATCAACTACGACGTGCCGTCCGCGCCCGAGGCCTACGTCCACCGGATCGGACGGGTCGGTCGCGCCGGCCGGGAGGGTGTCGCGGTGACGTTCGCCCAGCCGCGTGAGCACCGGATGCTCAAGCAGATCGAGAAGGTCACGCGGCAGAAGATCACGATCGAGAGCGTCCCCACCGTCGCCGACCTCCGCGCCCGCCGGCTGGAGATGACGCGCGGCGCGGTCGAGGAGGCCCTCGGCGGGGACGACCTCGAGTCGTTCCGCATCGTCGTCGAGTCGCTCGCCGAGGACCACGGCGTGCTCGAGGTGGCGCTCGCCGCCGTGAAGCTCGCCCACGAGGCGATGGGCGGCGCGGGCGAGGACGAGGAGATCCCCGACGTGCCGGTCGACAAGGGACGCGACCGCCAGGCTCGGGGGCGCGGCGACGAGCGCCCGGGCAAGGGCGCCGGCAAGGGCGGCCCGCCGCGGCGGCTGTCGGGCCCGACCGCGCGGGTCTACATCGGGACCGGTCGCGCCGCGGGCGTCCGGCCGCAGGACCTCGTCGGC
>JBFIDS010000375.1:0-4161 GCA_041603715.1 Paraconexibacter sp.
ACGCCGGTGTTCCTCGCGCTCTGGGGCACGCGCCTCGCCGTCGAGCGGACGAGCGGCGACGGCGCCGCGACGCGGTGGTACCGGCTCTCGCACGGGGTGATGCGGCGGCCGGGCCTCATCGCGGTCCTCACCGCGGTCGTGATGGTGTCGCTCGCCCTCCCGGCGCTGCGCGCGCAGTGGACCCCCGTCGACGCGTCGGTGATCCCGACCTCGCTGAGCTCGCGGCAGGTCGCCGACACGCTCGCGCTCGACTTCCCCCGCGACGACAGCTCACCGATCACCGTCGCGGTCGCGGGCGGTCCCCCTGACGGCACCGCGGTCGCAGGCTTCGCCGGCGCCATCGCGGCCCTCGACGGCGTCGCCCGCGTCGCGCCGGCGCAGGCCCTCGGCGACGGGACCTGGCGGATCGACGTCGCCGCCGAGGGGGCGCTCGAGGGGAAGGTCGCCCAGGGGGTCGTCGCCGGGGTCCGGGACCTCCCGACGGCGCTCGACGTCCGTGTCGGCGGCGAGGCGGCCGAGTTCGTCGACCAGCAGGCGGCGATCTCCGACCGTCTCCCCCACGCGCTCGTCGCCCTCGCCCTCCTCACCTTCGTCGTGCTCTGGGTGATGACGGGCTCCGTCGTGCTGCCGCTGAAGGCGCTCGTGATGAACGCGCTCACGGTCGGCACGACGCTCGGCGTCCTCACGCTGATCTTCCAGGACGGCCGGCTCGAGGGCCTTCTCGGGTACACGTCCAACGGTGGGATCGAGTCGACCGACTTCGTCGTCACGGCGGCGATCGTGTTCGCCCTGTCCACCGATTACGGCGTCTTCCTCCTCGAGCGGATCAAGGAAGATCGCGCCCGCGGTCTCGGCGAACGTGAGTCGGTCGCGGCGGGGCTCGCCCGCACGGGGGCGGTCGTCACCGCGGCGGCGATCCTCCTCGCCGTCGCGATCGGGGCGTTCTCGACCTCGTCGGTCCTCTTCATCAAGCAGATCGGGGTCGGGGCGGCGATCGGCGTGCTCGTCGATGCGTTCATCGTCCGCGCCCTGCTCGTCCCCTCCCTCATGGCGCTGCTGGGGAAGTGGAACTGGTGGTCCCCCGCCCCGCTCGCCCGGCTCCACGCGCGGCTCGGGCTCGCCGGTCAGGGTCCGGCGACCGGCCGGCCGGGCGCCGGTGTCGGGCCGCCGCGCCCGGCGACGGCGCCGGGCACCTGACCGGGGGCCGCCCGCCGCTTCGCCTTCACGCAGAGGCGGTAGGTCCCGCGCCTGACGATCGTCCGCCCGCGGTTGGTGCGGAAGGAGGCCCGAACCTTCGCGGTCCCACGCGGCCGCCCCGCAAGGACGACCGTGGTGGGCAGCGAGCGGCCGCGGCGGACCGCGAGCCGCTTGCCGTTCACGGTGACGACCGAGCGCACGACGCGTTCTCCGCGCCGCAGCGCGACGCGATAGCGGATCGTGCGCTGGCTGAGACACGCGGCACGCCGTGCGGCCCGGGCGGCGGCGCGCTCGGCGGCGAGTCCCGTGGGCAGTCCCGTGTCCCCCTCCACGGGCAGCTCGAGCGTGCCGGGAGCGTCCGGGCCCGTGCGCACCTCGATCGGGAGGGGGGAGGTGTTGCCGCGGTAGGCCGCGTCGCTCGCCGCGACGACGAGCCGCAGACGGTGGCCGGCCCGATAGCGGTAGGCGAGGCCCGGGAGCTCGATCGTGACCGGCCGTGACGGATCGGCGACCCGGACGGGGGCGACCAGCCGGTGCGGCAACGTCACCGACCCGTCGGGTGCGACGTCGTAGAGCTTCACGAACACGACCGGCATGAGTGGCGGCTCCGACGAGGGCGCGGCGGCGATCCGGACGGTGAGCCTCGGGACGCCGATCGACACGATGTCGCTCTCGAGCGGCGCCGAGGTGTACGACGCGAACGTCCCCGGGACGTCGACGAGCGGCACGTCCTGGGTCACGGCGCTCACCTCGGTGACGCTCGCCGGCGCCCCGAGGGGCGGCGGGACGAAGCCCGAGACCCCGGGCCGGACCGGGGCGTCCCCGGACACGAGGGCGTCGGTCCCGTCGAGGCGGAACGTCCTCGTCGAGCCGACCGGATACGACGGAGCGACCGCGTACGCCACCCCGGCGTCGCCGTTGTAGCGGATCCAGTCGCGGAACACCTGGAAGTCCAGGGGAGGTGGCGGGCCCGACCCCTTGAGGTGGTGGTCGAGCCACGCGAGCGTCTGACGCGTCTCGTATCCGAGCTCGGGGGCGTTCTCGTCGATCTCGCCCTGGGCCGGTGGGCCGCTGTGACCCCACTCGTGCCAGAACAGCCGGACCGGCACCTTGCGCGCCTTCAGGGCCCGGTAGGTCGCGAGCGACTCCTGGAAGTTGAAGAGCGTGTCCGCCTGCCCCTGCTGGAGGAACACCGGGATGCGGATGTCGTCGATGTACGAGGCGACGGACGCGTTGCGGGCGAACGCGAGCGTGGTCGTGTCCGGCGCTCCGGACACGTCCATCTGGAGCTTCATGGCGCACGCCGGGTCGGCGAAGTTCGGGCAGCCGACGAGCCGCGCGGGGTCGCTCTCGGCCTCCTCGAGGCCACGCGAGATGCCGACCGCGAAGAAGAACGTCGTCCACATGAACTTCTGCACGCCGGGGGTGTCGTAGAAGACGGTGCCGTCGCGCAAGGAGGTGTTGTTCGGCGCGAGCGCGTACGCGAGGTCGTTCCACGTGATCTGGGGGACGATCGTGTCGAGCCGCGGATCGATCGCCGCCGTCGCGAACTGGATCTGGCCGCCGTAGGACCCGCCCACCATGCCGACGCGGGGATCGTGTGCCCGCGTCGAGCCGTCGGCGGCGCGCGCGTCGAGCAGCACGCTGTCGATCCGCGTCCCGTCCTTCGCCGCACTCCCGCCGCCGAGGAAGGTGATGAGCTGCGAGGCCGCGCGACCGTCGTGCTCCCGGTTGTCGAGGGTGATCTTGCACCCCGACCCGCCGAAGCCCAGGCCCGAGTAGGCGAGCACGACGTAGCCGCGCTCGGCGTAGCCACGCGCGGCCCGCCCGAGGCCGTCCTTCGAGCCGCCGAAGCCGTTGGTCATGAGGAGGGCGGGCGCGGGGCGTCGGGCACTCACGCCCGGCGGCGTCCAGAGATCCCCGACGATCTCGCAGCGCGTCGCGTCGTCGGGACCCACCCGCACGTCGAAGCGCAGCGTCTTCTTGCCGACGTCCTCCTGGGCGGCGGCGGGCGCGGGAGCGGCGGCGACCCCGAGCAGGGCGATCACGACGGCGGTGACCGACAGGCGCACCCAGGACGACGACCGGAGCATCGGGTGAACATACGGTGAACCGGTGCGCTGCGCGAGCCATCGCGCGACATGTGCGGGCAGGACCGACCGCTACGATCGTGGCGTGTCCGCCCCCGCCCCCGACCGGATCCGCGTGCTGCTCCTCCGGGCGGACAACCTCGTGAAGAACACCGTGCCCGGCGGGGACCCCGAGGATCGCCTCACACGCGCGCGGGCCGCACTCCAGGAGGCCGCCCTCATCGCCGCCGGTCCCGGCGTGGACCCGCGCCGGGGCGACCTCGTGAACCGGCGGCTCGAGTCGCTCGCCGCGATGGAGGGGGCCGATGGCGGGCTCGCGTGAGCCGGGCGGCGGTGCCGCGGCGGCCGCGAGCCGAGCGGGCAGCGCCGTGCGGGTCGGCACCCGGCGCCTCATCGGCTCGTGGAGCCACCTCGCGCCGAGCCAGCGCCTCCCCGCCTACGCCTGCGCCGCGATCGTCGTCACGATGTTCCTTCCCTGGTACTCGCAGACCGTCGCGGGGCGGTTCGGGAGCGGCGAGGACACCCGCATCGACGCCGTCACCGAGACGGTGTCGGCCTGGGGCAAGTTCACGTTCGTGGAGGGCGGGGTCCTCCTCGTCGCCGCGGCCGTCCTCCTCCTCCTCTTCCGGCGCGGCGAGGGGAAGGCGTTCCACCTGCCCGGCGGCGACGGGGCGGTCATCGCCGCCGGCGGCGGCTGGGCGGCGTTCCTGTGCTTCTACCGGCTCTTCGACCAGCCCGCGACGGAGCGGCTTCCCGAGGGCGTGGTGACCTACGGCGTGCGCTGGGGTCTCTTCTTCGCGATGGTCGCGTGCCTCTTCCTCGCGAGCACCGGGCTGCGCCTGCGGGCGGCGGACGTCGCCGAGCCGCCGTTGCC
>JBFIDS010000376.1:0-4144 GCA_041603715.1 Paraconexibacter sp.
AGATCTCGCGGTCCAGCCGGTCCAGGCCGGTCCCGTCCACCTCCAGCAGCTCGAGGGCGGCGTCCGCGACCGCAGCCGTCACGACGCCGTCTGCACGCACCTGCGCGAAGTCGCGAACACGCGCGAGGAGCCGGTTGGCGACCCGCGGGGTGCCGCGGGAGCGGCGCGCGACGGCCTCGGCGCCGTCGGGGGCCAGCTCGACCCCGAGGATCCCCGCGCTGCGGTGCACGATCGTCGCGAGGTCGTCGAGGCCGTAGGGCTCGAGGCGGTGCTGGATCCCGAAGCGGTCGCGCAGCGGGGTCGTGAGGAGCCCGACGCGCGTCGTCGCGCCGATGAGGGTGAACGGGGGCAGCGGAAGGGTCATCACCTTCGCGCCCGCCCCCTGGCCGACCGTGATCGGGAGCTGACGGTCCTCCATCGCGGGGTAGAACGTCTCCTCGAGCGCACGCGGCAACCGGTGGATCTCGTCGACGAAGAAGACGCTGCGGGGCTCGAGGGCGGTGAGGAACGCGGCGACATCGCCCTTGCGCTCGAGGGCGGGCGCGGCCGTCATGACGAACGGGACGTCGAGCTCGGCGGCGAGGATCTGGGCCAGCGACGTCTTGCCCAGCCCGGGCGGCCCGGCGAGGAGGACGTGGTCCAGTGCGTCGCCGCGGGCCAACGCCGCCTCGACGCTCACCTCGAGCTGCTCCTTCAGGCCCGCCTGCCCGACGAACTCACCGAGCGAGCGGGGGCGCAGCGACGTCTCCTCGACGTCCTCGTCGGGGATCCAGCCCGGCGTCTGGATGCGGATCTCGTCGGTCACCGTCGCACACCGCGCAGCGCGTCGGCGAGCAGAGCCTCCGGGGTGTCGCCGACCGCTGCGGCGACCATCGCCTCGGCCTCGGCGAGGGCGTAGCCGAGCTCGACGAGGCCGTCCCGCGCGAGGAGCCGCGGGTCGTCGCCGCGGTGCACCGTCACCTCTCCCCCGTCCTCGACGACCGGCGGCACGCCGACCTTCTCCCGCAGCTCGACGATGATCCGCTCGGCCGTCCGCTTGCCGATGCCGGGGACCGCCTGGAAGCGCTTGTGGTCCGACGACGCGATCGCCCGCACGAGCTCGCGGGGGCTGCCGCCGCCGAGCACCGCCTGGGCGACCTTCGGCCCGACGCCCTGCACCCCGATGAGGAGGAGGAACAGGTCGCGCTCCTCCTCGGTGGCGAAGCCGTAGAGCTGGATCGCGTCGTCGCGGACGATGAGATGCACGTGGAGCGAGACCGTCTGCCCCACCGCGGGAACCGCCTTGAGCGACTCCGCCGAGACCGAGAGCCGGTAGCCGACGCCGCCCGACGTCTCGAGGACGACGTGGTCGGGACGGCGCACGACGACGTCGCCGGCGACGAGCGCGATCACCGGGGTGCCCCCGCGACCGTGCGCCGCGCCGCGACCGCGGCGGTGAGCGGCGCGTGGTTCGCGTGGCAGATCGCGACGGCGAGCGCGTCCGCCGCGTGATCGGGCCGGGGAAGCTCGGTGAGCCCGAGGAGCGCCTGGACCATCCGCTGGACCTGGTCCTTCTCGGCGCGCCCGGTGCCGCAGACGGCGCCCTTGACCTGCTGTGGCGTGTATCCGACCGTCGTGAGGCCGCGCTGGCCGGCCGCGAGCACGACGACGCCGCGGGCCTGACCGACGGCGAACGCGCTGCGGGCGTTCTGGCCGAAGTAGAGCTCCTCGAGCGCGACGACGTCCGGATCGTGCTCGGCGAGCAGCTCGGTCACGCGGCGATGGAGACGGGTCAGCCGCCGCTCGACCGGCTCGCCCGCCTCGGTCGTGATGACGCCGCCGTCGAGTGCCGCGAGGCGACCGCTGCGGCGCTGCACCACGCCGTAGCCCGTGTTCGCAAGACCGGGATCGATGCCGAGGACCTTCACCACGCGTGGGATTCTGCGCATCGGGTCGGATGCCTCCCCGACGGGGCACCGGCCGGGACCCGGGCGCCCCCGTCCGCGAGCCGACGCACCGGGATTCCCGCCGGGTGGGTTCCCGACCCTCGTCCATGCGTCCAGATCACTCATCCCCAGAAGCGGGGGCACCGATACCGGGCCCGAGATGCTCGGGAAGATCAGCCAGATCGCGGCGCTCCAGGGTGAGCTCGACGCCGCGCACGCCCGCATCGAGGAGCTCGAGGACGTCGCCCGCGACGCGGTGATCCGTGACCGTGTCACCGGTGTCCTCCTCCTCTCGGCGTTCCGCGAGACCGCGGAGCGTGAGCTCGCGCGCGCCAAGCGCTCGGGGAACGCGGTGAGCGTCCTCATGGTCGACGTCGACGGGTTCCGCGCGCTCAACGGCACCCACGGGTCGGCGACGGGTGACACCGCGCTGCGGGGCGTCGCGGCGCGGCTGCGCGACGTCGTGCGCACGACGGACGTCATCGGGCGCAGCGGCGCGGACGAGCTCGTCGTCCTCCTCCCCGACACCGACATCGAGTCGGCGCGCACCTGCGCGACCCGCCTGGTCGAGGTCCTCGAGTCCGGCGAGATCGTGGGTGCCGGGCACGTGACGGTGTCGGCCGGCGTCGCCCAGTGGACGCCGGGCCAGACCGTCGACCGCCTCCTCATCGCCGCTGCGGGCGGCGTCGACCGGGCCCGGGCCGCCGGCGGTGCGCGCGTCGCATCCGCCGATGACACGCGCGACGCGCAGGAGACGGCGCGCCGGGACGCCCACGACGACGTGATCGGCGCGCTCGCCATGGCGCTGCTCGAACGCGACCGCTACACCGGCGAGCACTCCGAGTCGGTCGTGAACATGAGCCGCCGCGTCGCCGTCTCGCTCGGGCTCCAGGACGACGAGGTCGAGCGCATCGGCGCGGCCGCGCTCCTCCACGACATCGGGAAGGTCGCGATCCCCGACGAGGTCCTCAACAAGCCCGCGGCGCTCGACGAGGCGGAGTGGGTGCTCATGCGCGAGCACCCCGTCATCGGCGAGCGGATCCTGCGCGCGATCCCCGGGATGGGAGGCGTCGCCAGGCTCGTCCGCCACGAGCACGAGCGTTTTGACGGGGGCGGGTACCCCGACCGGCTGCGGGGGGACCTGATCCCGCTCGGCAGCCGGATCATCCTCGCCTGCGACGCCTACCACGCGATGACGTCCGACCGGCCGTACCGCGACGCCCAGCCGCACCGCGTCGCGATCCGCGAGCTCGCGCGCTGCGCCGGCACGCAGTTCGACCCGCGGGTCACGGAGACGCTCATCGGGCACCTGCACCTCATGTCCCAGCAGGGCGTGCTCATGAGGTAGCCCCGGCCGGCGGGCGCCCCGCGGGTACGCTGCCCGCGATGACGGAGACCCCGAACTGGGCGACGCTCGGCTTCCTCGACGGGCTCGAGGGATCCGCCCGGGCTGAACGGGCCGAGCTCCTCGATCACCTCCACGCCTCCGGCTTCTCGCGGGCCGAGATCGAGCGCGGGCACGCCGACGGGCTGCTCGCGTTCCTCCCGGCGGAGCGCGTCGTCATGGACGGCGCTCCGACCCTCACGCACCGCGAGATCGCCGAGCGGGCGGGCGTGGACCTCGCTCTGCTCGAGGACGTCCGCCGCGCCCAGGGCCTCCGCGTCCCCGATCCGGACGCCCTCGAGTTCGCCGAGAGCGAGGTGGGCGGCGCCCGTGTGCCCGCGCTCCTCGGGGGCCTGGGGCTCACCGCCGCGCAGATGATCGCCGTCTCGCGGGTGCTCGGCCGCGGGCTCGACCAGGCTGCGCAGGTGATGCGCGCGACCGTGCTCGAGCTCGCCCTCGAGCCGGGGCTGAGCGAGCGGGATCTCGCCGAGCGTTACGAGGCGACCGTCGCCGTGATGATGCCCCACGTGGGGCCGATGCTCGACACGATGGTCCGGATGCACCTGCGCAACATGGTGCGCTCGGAGGCCGTCGATGCGACGGCGCGCACCGCGGGCCGGCTGCCGGGTTCACGCGACGTCGCCGTCGCGTTCGCCGATCTCGTCGGCTTCACGCGCCTCGGCGAGGAGGTGCCCGCCGAGGAGGTCGGCCGGGTCGCGGAGCGCCTCGCCGTGCTCGCGTCCGACGTCGCCGAGGGTCCGGTCCGGATGGTGAAGACGATCGGCGACGCGGCGATGCTCGTGAGCGACGAGACGGGACCGCTCGTGCACGCGTG
>JBFIDS010000377.1:0-4133 GCA_041603715.1 Paraconexibacter sp.
CGGAGGCCGACGCCGCTCTCGCGGACCTGCAGCTCCAGCTCGTCCTCGCGGGGCTCGCGGCGCTCGTCTTCGCCGTCGCCGCCGGGTGGTGGCTCGCGGGCCGTGCGCTCGCGCCGCTGCGCCGCATCGCGGAGACGGCCGAGCGCCTCGACGATGCCTCGCTCGCCCGTGAGCGGATCGGGCTGGCGGGCCCCGCCGACGAGCTCCGCGACACGGCCGGCGCGCTGGACCGCATGCTCGACCGGCTCGACGCGGCGTTCGACGCGCAGCGGCGGTTCGTCGCCAACGCGTCCCACGAGCTGCGCACGCCGCTCACCGTCATGCGCACCGAGGTCGACGTGACGCTCGCCGACCCCGACGCGAGCGTCGCGGAGCTGCGGGAGATGGGCGCCGCGGTCCGGGAGGCGACCGAGCGGGCCGAGCGGCTCGTCGCGAGCCTCCTCGACCTCGCGCGCAGCGAGTCGGGCGCGACCGGCTCGGATCGCGTCGACCTCGGCCGGGCCGCGCGGGTCGCGCTCCACGAGGTGGCCGACGAGGCCCGGGCCCACGGTTTGCGGGCCTCGACCGACATCGCGGATGCTCCCGTCGTGGGCGACCGCGGTCTCGTGGAGCGCGCGGTCGCGAACCTCGTCGAGAACGCGGTGCGCCACAACCGCGAGGGCGGGGTGATCCTCGTCCGCGCGGGCACGTCCGCCGAGGGCGCGTCGATCACGGTCGAGAACGACGGACCCCTCATCGACCCCGACGATCTCGACGGCCTCCTCACGCCCTTCCGGCGCGGAGCGGGAGCGCCGCGCGGAACCGGCGCCGGACTCGGGCTGTCGATCGTCCACGCGGTCGCACGCGCCCACGGCGGAGCGGTCCGCCTCGCCGCCCGGCCGGCCGGGGGCCTCGTCGCGACGCTTGCGCTGCCGCCGGCCGACGCGGACGCGACGCCTACGACCGCCGCTTCGGCGGCGACGGACGTTCCGGCGCGGACCTCACCGCGTCGGGCTCGCCGCACTCCCACGGCTGCGGGCTGACGTCGCGGTCCGCCTCGCCGGGCGCCACCGGGGCGAGGGACGCGGGCCGAACGGCGAGCTCGAGGCGATCAGCCGTCGCGTGGATGTTCGCCACCGCGGTGCCGAAGACCCCCAGGCTCGCGGCGAGGACCAGGGGAAGGGCGAGACGTCGCAGGCGCGCGGGCATGCGTCGCAGTGCACCATCCCTTCCTGAACGGGCCCTCAACCGCGCGTGTGCGGAGGCTGAGCGCGCCCGACCTCAGGCGCCGTGGACGGCGACCTCGACCCTGTGGTGCGGATCCTTCTTCAGCCGCACGTCGACCGCGGCCTCCGCGAACCACTTCACGCTGCTGTGACGAGCGTCGAAGGTGGGGGTCGCGTCCGCGGGGATCTGCATCGAGAACGGGAAGCTGCGCGACTCCCCCGCGCCGAGATCGACGGGCGCGAGCAGCTCGACGGCGGCGAAGTTCTTCGCGTTGCGGTCCACGCCGTCGTGGTGCTCCCGGCGCAGACGCACCTCGATGCCGCGGGCCTTCACCGGTTCGGCCGTGCGGACCTCGACCCGCCCGGAGATCTCGTCGCCGGGGCGACCGGACGCCCGGTCGAGGACGACCTCGACCGGTGCCCCCGGCGACACCCCGCCGGGCCGGCCGGCGTGGTACGCGAGGCTCTCGGCCGTCGCCCTGACGGTCAACGGCGCGTCGGTCTTCGGATCGCGACGCCGGCGGCGATCGATTCGCGCGCGGACCATCCACTCCACGAGGTCGTCCGCGCTCGCCGGCGCGGACGCGGGGACGTCGAACGTCACGTCGAACGGCGTGGCCAGGTCGGCGAGGGTGAGCTGTGACGTCGCGACGACGACGTCCGCGCGCCGCTTCGACTTCGAGCTGTTGCCCTCGTGGTCGGTCGACTCCGTGCAGTACGTGTTGCAATAGAGCAGCTCCACCCGAGCCGCATCCGCATCGCCGCCGAAGGACGTCGCGTCGACCCGGGCCCGCAGCGTGTCGCCCGGCACGACCTCGGTGCGATCGAGCGTGACCTCGATGTCGGAACGGCTCTTGAACAGGGGCAACGGATGACTCCTCGGGCTCGCGAACAGGTCGGCGCGGCCATCCTCCGACACGAGCGGGTCGCCCGCAAGCCCCGGGAACGACGGAGGGCGCCCCACGCGGGGGGCGCCCTCCGGGACCGCGGGGTGCGCCGTGACGGCGCAGCGGGGCTACTTGAGCTCGACGCTCGCCCCGGCCTCCTCGAGCTCGGACTTGAGCTTGTCCGCCTCGTCGCGCTCGATGCCCTCCTTGATCGGCTTCGGCGCCTCGTCGACGAGGGCCTTGGCCTCCTTCAGACCGAGGCCGGTCGCCGCGCGGACGACCATGATGACCTGGATCTTCTTGTCGCCGGCGCCCGTGAGGACGACGTCGACGGTGGTGCTCTCCTCCTCGGCCGCGCCGGCGTCGCCGCCGCCACCGCCACCGGCGGGAGCAGCAGCCGCGACGGCCGTCGCCGACACGCCGAACTCCTCCTCCATCGCCTTGATGCGCTCTGCGAGCTCGAGCACCGAGATGCTCTTCAGCTCGTCGATCCACTCCTGAGTCGTGGCCATGTGGTGTTCCTCCTATGCGTCGGCGGCGTCCGCAGCGTCATCCGCCGAGCCGTCCGTCTGGTTGTCGTTCTGGTCTGTGGTGGTGTCGGCGCCCTCCGCAGGGGCCTCCGACGAGACGGCCTTCTCGGGCGCCTCGGCATCCTGGTCGCCCTCGGCCGCAGCCGGAGCGTCCTCGACGGGAGCCGCCTCGGCCTCGGCGGCCGGGGCCGCCTCGGTCGCGGCGGCAGCCGGCGGGTCCCCTGCGGGGATCTCGCCCGACTGCTTCTTCTCGAGCACGCCGCCGAGCTGGATCGCGACGCCCTGGATGAGGGCGTTGAGACCCCGGACGACGCCGGTGATCGGCGATGCGACGACGCCGACGAGCTGCCCGTAGAGCACCTCGCGCGACGGCAGCTTCGCGATCGCCTTGATCTGGTCGGCGTCGACACGCTCGCCGCCCATCAGGCCACCCTTGAACTCCAGGAGCTCGGTGGCCTTCTGCTCGTCCGCGAGTGCCTTCGCCGCGAGGGCGATGTCCCCGCGGACGAAGGTGAGCGCCGTCGGCCCCGTGAGGAGCTCCTTCAGGTCCGGCCTGTCCGCGGCGTCGGCCGCACGCTCGGTGAGCGTGTTCTTGACGACGCGGAACGACGCATCGGCCTCGCGGAGCTTCCCGCGCAGCGTTGCGACCTGGGCGACGGTGATGCCTCGGTAGTCGACGGCGAAGACCGCCTCCGACTCCTTGATCTCTGCGGTGATCTCATCGATCACCGCTGCTTTCTGGTCCCTGTTCATGGGCCTCCTGTCCCGGGCTTCCCGCCTCCGATCCTCATCGGAGGCGCGCCGGGGGTCTTCGGTGGCGCGACTGGTGAGTGACTACGCCGCGGTGGGCGCGGCCTCCTCGAGGATGTCGCGGGTACGTGTGGGGTCGACCTTCACGCCGGGGCCCATGGTGGACGCCATCGTGATCGTCTTGATGTACTTGCCCTTGGCCGCGGACGGCTTCGCGCGAAGGAGCTCGTCGATGACGGCGGCGTAGTTCTCCAGGAGAGCGCGCTCGTCGAAGCTCGTCTTGCCGATGACGAGGTGCACGATCGCCGTGCGGTCCGTGCGGTACTCGATCTTGCCCGCCTTGGCCTCCTCGACGGCCTTCGCGACGTCCATCGTCACGGTCCCGACCTTCGGGTTGGGCATCTTGCCCTGGGGACCGAGCACCCGGCCGAGGCGACCGACGAGCGGCATCAGGTCCGGCGTGGCGATGGCGACGTCGAAGTCGGAGAAGCCCTCCTCGACCTGCTTGGCGAGGTCCTCGGCGCCGACGATGTCGGCACCCGCGGCCTCGGCCTCGGCGGCCTTCGGGCCCTGCGCGAAGACGGCGATCTTCACTTCCTTGCCGAGCCCGTTGGGCAGCGCGATCGTGCCGCGGAGCTGCTCGTCGGCGTGGCGGACGTTGAGTCCGGTCCGCACGTGGATCTCGACGGACTCGTCGAACTTCGCGCGCCCCAGCTCCTTCACGAGGGCGATCGCCTCGGCGGGCGCGTGCTCACGCTCGC
>JBFIDS010000378.1:0-4129 GCA_041603715.1 Paraconexibacter sp.
CGGCGCTCCGCAGCCGCTCGGCCTCGTCCCCGTGCCGAGCGCCTCCGCGTACCCGAAGGCGCTCGCGGAGGGGACCGACGTGAGAACCGGCGTGCACGTCGCCCCGATGGCACCGCCGGACGCCGACGGGAGCTTCGTGCTCCGCGACCGTGGGGGCGCCGAGATCGTGCGCGCCGATCGGCTCGTCATCACCGCGCCGGGCCCCCAGGTCGGCGAGTTGCTCGAGGTCGCCCACCCGGCGATGGCGGCGGTGGCCGGCGGTGTCGGCTTCACTCCGTGCTGGACGGCGATGGTCGGCTTCGAGGAGCCGCTCCCTGGCGGGACGACGGCGGTGCTCGACGCACCACCGCTGGAGTGGGCGATCGCCGAAGGTGCCAAGCCGGGCCGGGAGCCCGGTGAGCGGTGGGTCCTGCGTGCCTCCCCGGCCTGGTCGGCGGAGCATCTCGAGGACGACGCCGACGCCGTCGCGCGGGCGCTGCTCGGCGTCCTCGCCGCGGCGGTGGGGACCGGCCTTCCCTCGCCCGTCCATCTCGACGCCCACCGCTGGCGCTACGCCCGCGTCGAGACCGCGGTCGCCGCTCCCGTGCTGTTCGATCCACAGATGCCGACGCTCGTCACGGGCGGGGACTGGTGCGCGCCGCTCGGTCCCGGCCTGCGGCCGGGGACGGTCGGGGCCGCACTCGCCTGCGGTGGCGCGCTCGCCGCGACGATCCTGCGGGCGGGCTGAGCCGCGCCGGTCCGGGCGGCCGCGATCCCGTCGGCCCGGGGGTGGCGCGCGTCTAGTTGACGGAGGGATCCTCGGGCGCGCGCGCGAGCACGGCGAACGCCCCGCCCTTGCGCTCGAGCACGCCGGTCCAGAGACTGTCGGGGACCGGCGAGAAGACGTCGTCGGGGGTCGCGTCGAGCACGATCCACGCGCCCTCGTCGAGCTCCTCGTCGAGCTGGCCCGGGCCCCAGCCGGCATGACCGACGAACACGCGGGCGCGACGGGTGGTGGTCGCCATGGCGTCGAGGTCGCTGTCGGAGGCGAGGAAGCCGAGGTCCCCGATGATGACGTCGGCGGCGAGCGACGGGTCGTTGAACTCGGCGAGGACCATCACCGACTGGTCGCCGACGGGGCCGCCGAGGTAGAGGACGTCGTCCTCTCCGACGAGCGCTTCGAGGTCCTCGACGGCCTCCCCGACGAGCGAGTCCGCCGGCCGGTTGAGGACGAGCCCGAGCGCCCCCTCGGGGCCGTGCTCGGCGATGAGGACCACGGTCCGGGAGAAGTTCGGATCCCCCAGCGCCGGCGAGGCGACGAGCAGCTTGCCCTTCAACGGTGCGTTCACGACCGTCGAGATTCTACGATCCACGGCGTGATCACGTCTTGGGAGGGGAGGCGCCCGCGTGGCGCCGGACGCGCGGCGACCGTGCTCGTGGCGGCGGGGCTCGCACTGGGGGTGCCGACAGCGGCCGCGCAGGGCCCGATCATCGGGGGGTCGACCGCGGGGATCCCGGCGTTCTCCGGGAGCCCGGCGACGCCGAAGCCGATCGCCGCGCCGGCGCCACCCCGGCACCCGCACATGGCGCCCAACGGCAAGAGCAACCTCCACGACGACGCCTACCAGACGGACACCTCGCAGGGTCTCGGTCCGCTCGGGCGCGGAGGCCTCGACGTGACGAGCAGCCTTCGGGCACGGGAGTGCGCGTCCGTGACGTTCGACCGGCGGGGACGCATCGTGACCGTCTGCGTCGGGATCGAGCGCACGACGCTCGAGCTGCTCGACCCGAGGACGCTGAGGACGGCCGCCTCCATGGACCTTCCCAGCCGGGACCTCACGCAGACGGGCGCGCTCAACATCTTCCAGAACTTCACGGGCGGCGGCTACTTCTACCTCGACGACGAGGACCGCGCGGTGATCCCCACGGCGAGTCGTCACCTGCTCACCGTCGCGCTCGCGGACAGCGGCCGGGAGTTCCGGGTCGTGCGCGAGGTCGACCTGACGGGCGTCGTGGCGCGCGGCGACGCGCTCATCAGCGCGCTGCCCGACTGGTCGGGGCGCATCTGGTTCGCCTCGCGCGACGGCGTCGTCGGAACGGTCGACGACGGCGGTGCGGTGAAGGCGATGACGACCGGGGAGCCGATCGGGAACTCGTTCGCGGTCGACGAGACCGGCGGCGTCTTCATCGTCAGCGACGCGGCGATGTACCGCTTCGACGCCGGGCGCGACGGCGCGCCGGAGGTCACCTGGCGGGAGGCCTACGCGAACCCCGGCGGGGATCCCAAGCCGGGCCAGTCCCAGGCGGGATCGGGGACGACCCCCACCCTCATCGGGGACGATCTGCTCGCGATCACCGACAACGCCGACCCGGTCAACGTCGTCGTCATGCGCCGCGGACGCGAGCCGGTGACGCCGCGGACGATGTGCGTCCAGCCGGTCTTCCCGCGCGGCAGCTCCGCGACCGACCAGTCGCTCATCGCGACGCCGGAGCTCATCATCGCCGAGAACAACCACGGCTACACGGGACCGCTCGCCGTGCAGTTCGGCCGCTCGACGACGCCCGGTCTCGCACGCGTGGACCTGTCGCCGGACGGGACGTGCCGGCTGGGCTGGACGAGCGAGGAGACGGCGCCCAGCGTCGTGCCGAAGCTCTCCCTCGCGACGGGCCTCGTCTACACCTACACGAAGGTGCCGCGCACGGACGGCAACGACCCGTGGTTCCTCACGGCGATCGACGTGCGGACCGGCCGGACGGCCTGGAAGGCTCTCGCGGGGGAGGGGCTCGGCTTCAACAACAACTACGCCCCGATCACGCTCGGCCCCGACGGCACCGCCTACGTCGGCGTGCTCGGCGGCCTCGTCGCGCTGCGCGACCGCGAGCCGCTTCCCTCGCTCGAGTCGCTGCAGACCACCCGGCCGCCCGCGCGGCGTGCGGCGCGGCTCGTGTTCCGCTGTGAGCGTCGTGGGCTCGTGCGCGCGAGCGTCACGGGCGCCGCGGTGCGGCGGGTGCGCTTCCGGATCGGCGGCCGGAAGGTCCGCGAGGACCGCACGCGCCCGTTCGCGATCGGCACGCGCGCGGCCCCGCGCACGACGATCACGGCGGAGGCGACGCTGCGCACGGGCCGTCGCGTCGTCGTCACGCGGCGCGTGCCGCGCTGCGGCCGGTAGGGCGGGGGGCGGCAGCGGGGTTGGCGGCTGCTGGCGGCGGCCGGACGGCGGGCGAGACGCCGGCAGGCCGCGTGGAGCGCCGCCGCGGCCCCCAGGTCACGTTTACTGGAACTGTTCCGTCGAACGTGCCGCGGGGCGGGGGTGGCGCGCGCCGCGGCGGCGGCTGAGGGTCGGGGTGCCGGTTGAGGGGGCAGGGGCGCCGCCGCGGGCCCCAGGTCACGTTCGCTGGAACTGTTCCGTCGAACGTGACCCGGGGGGCCCGCGCCGACCGCCTCAGCCCCCGAGCAGCCCGTCGAGCAGGCTGCCGATGGACCGCGGGTTCTCTCCGTGGCGCTCCTCGAAGCGCTCGGCGTCCTCCTGGCGGGCGAGCGCGAGCACGAGCTCCTCACGCGAGGACCCGTAGCGGCACGCCTGGTCGTCGAGGCGGTCCAGCGCGAAGTCCTGGACGGCGCCGGCGATGCCGCCGGTTCCCGGGAGCGGTCGCTCCTCGCACGGATCGAGGATCACGACCGGGGAAGGAGCGCGGTCCTCGCGCACCTGTGCGTAGGCGGCGGGCGCGGCGATCGCGAGGACGACGGCGACACCGAGCGCGGCGCCGGCGCGCGGCGTCGGGGGCGGGGCGAACGGCGTGAGCACGAGCGCCGCGAGGAGCGCGAACCCGCCGGTGACGAGGAACGCGATCTCGAAGGAGTCGCCGACCGCGGCGATGAGCGTCTCGTCCGCGCTCGTCGCCATGCGGTCGTACTCGGCGAGGTTCTCCGGCGCGACGTCGACGCGTTCGCGCTCGAGCGCCTCGAGCAGCTCGCCGCGCGGGTCGGCGCTGTCGACGCTGCCGAGCAGCGCGGGGGCGAGCGCGAGCTTGTCGCCCGGCGGCAGTCGCGCGTCGAGGGCGAGCGCGGTCCCCTGCTCGCGCGCACGCTGGGTCGCGTCATCGAGGCGGTCCGAGGTGATCGGCGCGAGCAGCGCGAGGGCGACCGCGA
>JBFIDS010000379.1:0-4118 GCA_041603715.1 Paraconexibacter sp.
CCCCCCCCCCCCGCGACCGGGATGACGACCGCGGGGACTTACTTCACCCCGACGACGAGCTGCGAGCGGTTGCGCGCACCGTCACGCTTTGCGCCCGCGACGATCGCGGTGAAGGCGTCGAGGTAGGGCTTCGCCATCCGGAACTCCTCCTGGCCGCCGAGCGCGAGCGTCGCGAACTGCACGATCGCGGGCACGTCGAGGAAGAACGACGGCTTGATCCCGTCGCTCAGCTTCGATGCGGCCTCCTTGAAGGACGGGGAGTCGCCGAGGCGACCCGTCTGGTCGCCCGTGAGGATCGACCGCACGACGCCGGGGTTCGCGCCCACCACGAAGCGGTTCTCCCGCAGGCCGACGAGCAGCTGCAGCCCGGAGATCCCGGTGTCACCCAGCTCGATGCGGAAGCCGTCCGTCGCGCCGGCCGGGGGCGTGTCGACGACCTGTGCGCCCGTCGAGCGCAGGAGCGGGACGAGCTTGGCGAGCGCCGCCTTCGTCTTCGCCGGGTCGGTCGACGTGACGACGAGCCCGCCACCGATGTCGGCGAGGCTGCCGCCCTGGACGAAGAGGGCGCCCTCGCCCATCCAGGAGAGGAGGTCGTCCTTCAGCGTGATCCCGAGCTGACGCTCGAACGTCTGCAGGATCGCCCGCGGGTCCTGGCCGGCGATCGGGCCGACGCCGAGGACCTGGTCGACGGCCTGCTCGAGGGTGCTCCCGACGGTGCCGAGCCCTGCGCCGAGCACCGTGTCGCCCGGCAGGGCGGCGAGGGTGGCCGAGGGGTCACCGGCGGCCTTCGGCGTGGGGCCCCCGACCTGGACGGCCTCGACGCGGATGGCGCCCTCGTCGACGGACAGGGCCGCTCCGGCGGTCGTCGCGCCGCCGAGCGCCTGCTTGAGCGGCCCGATCTGGGACGCGATGAGCGGCTGCGACGCGACGGCGGCGTCGAGGCCCTTCTCGATGTCGACGAACGCGTAGCCGATGCTCGCGTCCTCGTCGATCGTGTCGCGGACGTCGGAGAGGCCCTTGGAGTCGTCGAGCTGCTCGTCGGCGCCCTCGGCGTCGACCGCCGCGCGGAACCCGCCCGGGGTGCCGATGACGAGCAGATCGCCGACGATGCCGCCGAGCGTCCCGTCGTCGTCGACGAACTTGACGCCCTCGTACTCGCCCTCCTTGCCGTCGAAGTCCTTCTTCAGGGCGTCGAACGCGTCGTCGGTGTCGCTCGTCGCGATCGCAACGGCGAAGTCCGGGTTGTCGAGGTCGCGCAGTGACGTGAGCGCGACGCCGACGCGGTCGCCGAGCCACGGCTCGATGTCCTCCTGGAAGGTCACGCCGCCCTCGTCGCCGTCGGCCTCGATCGACTTGATGATGGCCCCGAAGGGATCGTCCATGCGGGAGATCCGCTTGGCGACGCCGACGACGTCGTCCTTCAGGTCGCCCTCGGGCCGGACCGTCACCTCGGCGTAGAGGGGGCTGTTCGCCGGCAGGACGGAGGCGGGGTCGCCGTCGGCGTCGCCGGCGCTGCTGCCGCCGCAGCCGGCGGCGATGAGCGCGAGGGCCGCGCCAGCGGCCAGCGTGGCCCGGCGGGCGGTGGAGGGAAGTGTCGACACAGGTGCTCCTGGGGTCGGGACCGCCGCGGGGCACGCGGCGAGAGATCGACGACGGAGATTACCCGCGACGGATGCGGCACCCCGCCGCTCGACCCGGGGCCGGCCGCCACCACGTTCCCCACTTCTCCCCACGGAGACGCCCTCCCGGGCCGCGACGGACCCCTCGAGGCCTCGAGGACGACATCGTCGCCGGCCCCGGCACGCGCTGCGGACGATCTGCAAGACCTCGTGCACACGGCGGAGAAGACCGCATGGACAAGCGGAATTCCCTGCTCAGAGGCGAACTCCGGCGGCACGTGTCCGGACCGATGTGGGAGGGATGGACAGAAAGGTGTTGACGGGTGGGGGACGGTGGGATAGCTTCGCGGCCAGCGAACCGGGGTGGAGGGGCTCCTCCCACTCCTCCTCCCCGGTTCGCGACCACTTTCCGCACCGGGCCACGAGGGCGCCGGTGCGAGTAGGCCGGAGCACCCGATGGGCCCCTTCCGCGGAACGTTCGACTACAACCTCGACGCGAAGAACCGGCTCACCGTCCCGGCGAAGTTCCGGCCGCGCCTCGCCGGCGGCGCGATCCTCGCGAAGGGCATCGACCGCAACGTCGCGATCTGGGTCCCGGAGGAGTTCGACGCCTACGTCGAGCAGGCGCTCGCCGACTTCCACCCGCTGAGCCCGCAGGCGACGAAGATCCAGCGCTTCTTCTCCGCGAACTCGATCGACGTCGAGCTCGACGGCGCCGGCCGCGTCCAGATGCCCGCGTTCCTCATCGAGCATGCGGGCCTGGAGAAGGAGACGGTCGTCACCGGCGCGCGCACCCACCTCGAGGTCTGGGACCGTGCGGCCTGGGCCGAGCACAACGCCGCGCTCACCGGTGAGGTCGAGGACATCACCGCGCTGCTCGGACGCGGCGGCGGCACCGGGCGACCGGCGCCGGGGGAGTGACGGTGAGCGCGACGATGACCGCTCCCGCTCACGTCCCCGTCCTCGCCGAGGAGCTCCTCGACGTCCTCGATCCGCAGGCGGGGGAGACGGCCGTCGACGGCACCTTCGGCGCCGGCGGCCACGCCCGCCTCGTCGCCGAGCGCCTCGGCCCGGACGGTCTGCTCATCGCGATCGACCGCGACCCGGACGCGCGGGCGCGCCACGAGGCGCTCGCCGCCGACGTCGCGTGCCGCACCCGCTTCGTGCACGCCTCGTTCGCGGAGGGCTTCGCGCAGCTCGTGGAGGAGGACGTCGTCGCCGACGTCGTCTACGTGGACCTCGGCATGAGCTCCATGCAGGTCGACACGCGCGAGCGCGGGTTCTCCTACGTCGCCGACGCGCCCCTCGACATGCGCATGGACACGACCCAGGAGCTCACCGCCGCCGACGTCGTCGCGACCTGGGACGAGCGCACGCTGCGCAACACGCTGCGTGAGTACGGCGACGAGCGCTACGCGGGGCAGATCGCCCGCGCGATCGTCCGCGAGCGGGCTCGCGAGGAGATCGCGACGACCGCCCGGCTCGTCGACGTCGTCACCGCGGCCGTCCCCGCACCCGCGCGCTTCGCCTCAGGGCATCCCGCCAAGCGCACGTTCCAGGCGATCCGCATCGCCGTCAACGACGAGTACGGCCAGATCGACGCGGGGCTCCCGCTCGCCTGGTCGCTCCTCCCGGTCGGAGGCCGTTTTGCAGGGATTTCCTTCCACTCCGGCGAAGACCGCCGCGTGAAGCGGTTCCTCGCCGAGCGGGCCCAGGGCTGCATCTGTCCCCCGGACTTCCCGGTCTGCGCCTGCGGGCGCACGCCGGAGGCCGATCTCTTCTCCCGCGGGGGGTTCACGCCGACGGCCCAGGAGGTCGCCGCGAATCCGCGCGCCGCCTCCGCCCGGCTGCGCGGCGCCCGCAAGATCCAGGAAGGACCCCAGGCATGACGCCGCCCGCCACCGCCCAGCGCGCCCCCGCCGCTCGTCCCGCGGGACGGGTCGCCCCGCGCCCCCGGCCGAGACCCGTCCCCGACCACCCGCGACGTCGTCCCGCGACCGCCCCGTCCCGCCCGGCCGTGCGGCCCCGGCCCGCCGCGAGTCCCCGCTCGCGGGCGCTGCGGCGGCTCGGCGCGATCGTCGACAGCCCGCTCCTGGACCGGCTCATCGCGGGGCGCCTGTGGATCCCGTGCATCGCGGTCGCCCTCCTCGGCCTCGTGTTCCTCCAGGTGTCCCTGCTCCAGCTCAACTCGGGGATCGGCCGGTCCGTCGTGACCGCCTCCGCCCTCGAGCGCGACAACGCGGCGCTGAAGGCCGAGGTCTCGCGCCTGGACTCGGGCGAGCGCATCCAGGCCGTCGCCCGCGCCGAGGGCCTCGTCATGCCCGGCCCCGGGGATCGCCGCTACCTCACGGCCGGCGGATCCGCGGACGACCTGCCCAAGCACGACTGCTTGCAGTTTATTTTGCCTACTACCGGACGGGCGATGCCTTGGATTTTTAGGATGCCCGATGGTGAAGATCTGGACTACATGCTCCGCAGTCGTTTCCGGCTGCTCGATGA
>JBFIDS010000380.1:0-4117 GCA_041603715.1 Paraconexibacter sp.
CGCGTACGCGATGGTGACCCTCCTGCGCCCCGCACGCCGCCCCGCGCGCGACGCGCGTACGATCCGGACATGGCCACGACTCCCGAGAACGAGGAGCGCCTCACCGTCGCTCCGATCGTCGGCAAGGACGACGAGCGCATCTTCACCGACTCCGGCATCGAGATCGAGCCGCTGTACACGGCCGACGACGTGCCGCAGGACCTCGAAGAGCGCCTCGGGGAGCCGGGGGCCTTCCCGTACACGCGCGGCGTCCACCGCGAGATGTACCGCAAGCAGTTCTGGACGATGCGCCAGTACGCGGGCTACGCGAGCGCGAAGGAGTCCAACGAGCGCTACCGCTACCTCCTCTCCCGCGGCGGTACCGGCCTGTCGATGGCCTTCGACCTGCCGACCCAGCTCGGCCTCGACTCCGACAACCCGCGCTGCCTCGGCGAGGTCGGCCGCACCGGGGTCGCGATCGACACGATCGACGACATGCGTACGGCGTTCGACCAGATCCCGCTGGACCAGGTCTCGACGTCGATGACGATCAACGCGCCCGCCTCGGTCCTCCTGTGCCTCTACGAGCTCGTCGGCGAGGAGCAGGGCGTCCCGAGCGAGAAGCTCCGCGGCACGACGCAGAACGACGTCCTCAAGGAGTACATCGCGCGCGGGAACTACATCTACCCGCCG
This sequence comes from Paraconexibacter sp., assembly GCA_041603715.1. Classification (GTDB taxonomy): domain Bacteria; phylum Actinomycetota; class Thermoleophilia; order Solirubrobacterales; family Solirubrobacteraceae; genus Paraconexibacter. Next base: position 673 of record JBFIDS010000380.1, read on the forward strand.
GAGCCGACGATGCGGCTCACGACGGACCTCTTCGCGTACTGCAAGGACAACGTCCCGAAGTGGAACACGGTGTCGATCTCCGGTTACCACTTCCGCGAGAAGGGCTGCTCGGCGGTCCAGGAGGTCGCCTTCACGCTGTGCAGCGGCATCGCCTACGTGCAGGCCGCCGTCGACGCGGGCCTCGCCGTCGACGACTTCGCCCCGCGCCTCGCGTTCTTCTTCAACGGGCACAACAACGTCTTCCAGGAGGTCGCGAAGTTCCGCGCCGCCCGGCGGATGTGGGCGACGATCATGAAGGAGCGCTTCGGCGCGCAGAACCCCAAGTCGCTCATGCTGCGCTTCCACACGCAGACGGGCGGCGTGACGCTCACCGCCCAGCAGCCGGTCAACAACATCGTGCGCGTCGCGCTGCAGGGCTTCGCCGCCGTCTGCGGGGGCACCCAGTCCCTCCACACCAACGGCTTCGACGAGGCGCTCGCGCTGCCGTCGGAGACCGCCGCGAAGACCGCGCTGCGCACGCAGCAGATCATCGGCTACGAGTCGGGCGCGACCGACACGGTCGACCCGTTCGCGGGCTCCTACTTCGTCGAGGCGCTCACCGCCGAGATCGAGTCCCGCGCGCACGACCTCATCGCGAAGGTCGACGAGCTCGGCGGCTCGGTCAACGCGATCGAGTTCATCACCGCGGAGATCGACGAGAGCGCCTGGGGCTACCAGGAGCGCTACCGCCTCGAGCAGGACATCGTCGTCGGGGTCAACCACTTCGTCGAGGAGGAGGTCGAGGTGCCGGACCTCCTGCGCGTCGACCCGGCGAGCGAGAAGGCCCAGCTCGAGCGGCTCGCCAAGTTCAAGGCCGACCGCAGTCAGGAGACGGTGGACGAGCGCCTCGAGCAGATCCGCGAGGCCGCCCGCGGCACCGACAACCTGCTCCCGCACATCAAGAACGCCCTGCGCGATCGGGCGTCGATGGGCGAGGTCTGCGGCGCGATGCAGGACGTCTTCGGGAAGTACGCGCCGACGTTCTGAGCGAACGACGTCCGGTCGCGGCACAGCCCACCCACGCCGCCGCGGGGCGGGCTAGGCTCCCGGCATGCTCGCGATCCGCTTCTACGACGTCGTCCTCGCCGTGCACGTCCTCGCGGTCGTCATCGCGTTCGGCGTCACGTTCGCCTACCCCGTCCTCATGTCGTACGTGCGCGCGAAGCAGCCGCACGCGATGGCGGCCTTCCACACGGCGCAGGACGAGATCGGCAAGAAGGTCATCACCCCCGGGATGGTGGTCGTCCTCATCGCCGGGATCTACCTCGCGTCGGACGCCGACCTCTGGGATCGCTCGTGGGTGAGCGGGCCGATGCTCATCCTCATCGTCCTCTTCGGGCTGGGCGGCGCGTTCTTCTCGCCGCAGGAGCGCAAGCTCGCCGATCTCGCCCAGCGCGACATCGCGGCCGCCGCCGGCGCGAAGGTCGAGTTCAGCGCGGAGTACGAGGCCCTCTACTCGCGTGTGCGGACCGTCGGCCTGGTCGCCGCGGGGCTCGTCGTCCTCGCCGTCTTCCTCATGGTCGCCAAGCCGGGCGGGTACGCCTGATCCACTCCGGCTCGGCGCCGGCGGGCGGCGGCGCGGCCACGAGGACCTGAGGAACCGTCATCGTCACGTCGGTCCTCCTGCCGGTCGGGCTCGCCGTCATCATGGCGTCGATCGGCCTGTCGCTGACGGTCGCCGACTTCCGGCGCATCGTCGTCGCGCCCAAGGGCGTCGGGATCGGGCTCGTCAACCTCGTCCTCGTCTCGCCGCTCATCGCGATCGTCATCGCGGACGCGTTCGGACTCAGCCCGGTCCTCGCGGTCGGGCTCGTCCTCATGGGCGCGGCGCCCGGGGGGGCGCTCGCGAACCTCCTCACCCATCTCGCGCGTGGCGAGACGGCCCTCTCGGTGACGATGACCGGCGTCTCCTCGGTCCTCGCGGTCGTCACCGTCCCGACGTTCCTCGCGGTCGCGATCGCGCACTTCGACGCGACCGACATCAGCGACGACGTGTCGATGGGCGGGACGGTTGCGCGCGTCTTCGCCATCACGATCATCCCGCTCGCCCTCGGCATGGCCTACCGGGCTCGCCGCCCCGCCCGGGCGCACGAGATCGAGGGGACGGTGAAGCGCGTCGCCCTCGGGGCCTTTGCGCTGATCGTCGCGGGCGCGATCGCGACGGAGTGGAACAAGCTCACGCAGTCGTTCGGCGACGTCGCGCCCGCCGCCCTCACCCTCAACGTCACCGCGATGACGATCTCGTTCCTCGTGGCGCGGGTCGCGGGGCTCCCCGATCGTCAGTCGACCGCGATCGCGCTCGAGCTCGGGATCCACAACTCGACGCTCGTCATCGCGATCACCGCGAGCATCGACACCGAGCTCGCGATCCCGGCGGCGGTGTACAGCGTCTTCATGTTCCTCACCGCGGGCGCGTTCGCCGCCGTCATGGCGCGCCGCAACGCGCCGGCTCCGTCCGCCGCAACCGGCGGACCCTGAGCGGGCCTACGCGGGCGTCGGCACGCGGTCGTCGGTCTCGCGGGCGCTGCGGTCCATCGGCGGCCAGGGGTCCGGCGGGAAGTCCGGTGGGTCCCAGCCCCCGGGGCCCTCGTCGTCGTCCTCGCCGGGCCCGGGATCGGGACCGGACGCGGCGATCGGGTTGAGGAACGCGAGGCACAGGACGTAGATCTCGATCGCGACGCTGAGCAGCACGACGCCCTCGAGGACGAACCCCGACGCGACGAGGACGACCCCGCTCGCGCCGAGCGCGAGGAGGAGCGCCTGCTTGCGAGGCGGCATGTGCCAAAGCGTACGTGCGAGCGCAAGCCCCCGCCCATCCTCTGTAACGCGGGAACGCCGGGAGGAACCACCGCCCCGTGGTGGAACTCCTCAGTGCGATGCCTGAGGCCACCGTTCGACGAACCCTGGTGAAGAGCCCGCCCGAGCTGTGGGCGGAGGTGAGCGACACCGCCGCCCTCGCCCGTCATCTGGGTGAGTTCGGCGAGATCCGCATCACCCGGACCGATCCCGAGACCACCGTTGCCTGGGAGGGCGACCGCGTACGCGGCACGGTGGAGCTCGAGGCGTCCGGGTGGGGCACGAAGGTGACGATCACCGCGGAGCCGTCCGTCCGAACGCCACAGACGGCCGCGCCCGCCCCGACCGTGGAGCCGGAGGCCGATCGGGAGCCGGAGCTCGAGGAGGTCGCCGAACCGGCGCCCGAGCCCGTCGCCACGGTCGAGTCGCCGCCGGTCCCTGTCGATGAGCCCGCACCTGCTCCCGCACCGCCCCCGCGTCGTGAGCCGAAGCCCGGGTTCTTCGCCCGGCTCTTCGGACGTCGCCGCGCCGAGTCGGCGCCGGTCGAGCCCGTCCCGGCGCCCGTCGTGCCCCTGCCCACGCCGCAGCCCGTCGAGCTGCCGCCGGCCGC
>JBFIDS010000381.1:0-4106 GCA_041603715.1 Paraconexibacter sp.
CCGAGCGCGTGGACGTCGGTGCGCGCATCGATCCGCTCCCCGCGCGCCTGCTCGGGGGCGGGGGACACGGGCATCGCCGCGGCCTCCTCAGGGTCGGCGGACGGCTCCCACGGCCCGAAGCCCACGAGGAAGACGTGGCCGGTGGCGTCGACGCGCACGGTCGCCGGGGTGACGGCGCCGTGCACGATCCCCGCCGCGTGGGTCGCGTCGAGCGCGGCGGCGACCTGCCGCGTGATCTGCGCCGCGCGACCGGTGGGGAGCGGCCCCTCGCGGGCGACGAGCGCGGCGAGGCTCTCGCTCTCGACGATCCGCGTGACGACGTAGGCCGTGCCCGCCTCCTCGCCCGCGGCGAGCACGGGAAGCACGTGGGGGTGGACGATCGCCGCGGCCGCGCGCGCGCCGTCGAGGAGGCGCTGCGGCAGGTCCGGGTCGGCGTCCGTCGCCGGTGCGAGCAGCGTGAGCGCGACGAGGCGCCCGGTCCCGATCTCCCGGGCCCGGTGGACGACCCCCGTCGCGTCGCGGTCGCGGACGCCGAGGATCTCGTAGCCGTCGAATGTCGTCCCCGCGTCGAGTTCCACGACAGGGTTCTACCCCACGGACCCGTCGGCACCGTGGTCGGGGCCTCCAGCCGTCCGCCCCGCCGGGGAGGTCCGCGTCGGTACCGGTCATTAGACTGCCGCGGTCGTGCGCACCGCCAGGGCCATCCGGGCGTGCGCGTGGGGAGTGGTCGCGATCGGGATCGCCGCACCCCTCGCGCGCCGTCGTCTTCGCCTGCCCCCGCCCGCCGTCACGGTGACGGCGGCTGCGGCCCCCTTCGCGCTGTGCGTCGCGGTCCGCCGTTCGCCGACGCGGGACGTGTTCACCTGCGCCCTGCAGATGTGGGCCTACCTCGCGACCTACGAGATGCCCAACGACGACCCGGAGCGGCTCGAGGCCCGGGTCCGCATCGACTATCCGGTGCGGATCGACCGGCTCATCGGCCTCGGAGAGCTGCCCGGCGCGCGGCTGCAGCGGGCGCTCGGGCGCGTCGGCAGCGTGCGAGCCCCCGAGCAGGTGCTCGTGTGGGCGCACTGGCTGTGGTTCCTCGTGCCGCACGGGACCGTCGCCTACATCCTCGTCCGCGACCGGGACCGCTTCCCGCGCGCGGCGGCCATGACCTACGCGGTGTTCGACATCGGGCTCATCGGGTACTGGGCCGTCCCGACCGCCCCGCCGTGGTATGCCGCGAAGGTCGGCCGCGCGCCCGAGATGCGGCGCATGATGGTCGAGCACGGCGAGGAGTTCTGGGAACACCGTTGGGAGCCGCTGTACGGTTTCCTGGGCGGCAATCCGCTGGCTGCCATGCCTTCCCTGCATTTCGCGACATCCGTCATGGCTGCGCGCCTCCTCAAGGAGAGCGGGCGGGTCGAGGGTGCCGTCGGCTGGACCTACGCCGCGACGCTGGGCTTCGCACTCGTCTACCTCGGGGAGCACTACGTCGTCGACCTCCTCGTCGGACTCGGCCTGGCGGAGGGCGTACGGCGTGCGGCCCCGCACGCCGCGCCGCTCGCTCGGGCCGTCTCCGCCGGAGTGTCGCGCCTCGAAGCAAGGGCGCACGCATGAGCGACGGGCGCCCGCCGGACGAGGAGGACGGCGGCGCGCCCGTGAGCGAGGACCCGGAGGCCGTCAAGCCCGTCCTCCCTCCGAACATGCCGTCCCGGGTCGTCGCGCCGCGCGGGAAGCCTCAGATGGACCGCTTCACCGCCGGTCCGCGGATCGCCGCCGAGGTCGTCAGCGAGGCGCTCTCGGGGACCGACGGGGACGACGACGACGAGATGCCGCGCGTCCAGGTGACGCGCCGGATGCTCATCGGCGGCGTCATCTTCGTCGTCGGCGCGATCGCGTTCTTCTACTTCGTCCTGCCCAATCTCAGCGGTCTCGAGGACACGTGGAACCGGATCGAGGACGGCGATCCGTGGTGGCTCGCCCTCGCGTTCGTGTTCACCGTCCTGTCCTTCGGTGGCTACGTCGCGCTGTTCCAGAGCGTGTACGTCCACGGGGACACCCGCGAGCGGATCGGCTACCGCGAGAGCTACCAGATCACCATGGCGAGCCTCGCCGCCACGCGCCTCTTCGCCGCCGGCGGAGCCGGGGGGATCGCGCTCACGGCGTGGGCCATGCGGCGGGCCGGGATGAGCCGCAGGGCGGTCGCAGATCGCTCGATCGCCTTCCTCAGCCTCACCTATCTCGCCTACATGGCCGCGCTCGTCATCTGCGGCTACGGGCTGCGCTGGGGGATCCTCGAGGGCAACGCGCCCTTCGGCGTGACGGTCGTCCCGGCGCTGTTCGGGCTCATCGTCATCGGCGTCGGGCTCCTCATGACGTTCGTGCCGGTCGACGTCGAGCGCCGCTTCGAGCGCTGGTCGGGCCGGGAGGGGCGCCTCGCCCGTGCCGCGGTCCGTCTGTCGACGGTGCCCGCCGCGATCTCGACCGGGGTGCGCATCGCCTTCAGCCACATCACCTCGCGCGACCCCGCGCTCATCGGCGTCGCCGCGTACTGGGGCTTCAACATCGCGATCCTGTGGGCGTGCTTCCACGCGTTCGGCGAGGCGCCGCCGCCCGCCGTCATCGTCATGGGCTACTTCGTCGGCATGCTCGGGAACCTGCTGCCGCTCCCGGGCGGAGTCGGCGGGGTTGACGGCGGGATGATCGGCGCCTTCGCGGCGTTCGGGATCGACGTGGAGCTGGCCCTCGTCGCGGTGCTCACCTACCGCGTGTTCGCGTTCTGGCTGCCCACGATCCCGGGGGTCATCGCGTATTTCCAGCTGCGGCGGACCGTCGCGCGGTGGCGCGAGGATCGTGGCGCCGGGACGGGCGGGTCGCTCGAGGCGGCGCGGGCATGAACGGCGGACAGCGCCGCCGTTGGCTACTATACAAAATGAAGTGACCATCCCCGGAGCGGAGTGACATGGCCGACATCGAGAACGTGATCATCATCGGGAGCGGCCCGGCCGGCTACACGGCGGCGCTGTACACCGCACGAGCGAACCTCGAGCCGCTCGTCATCGAGGGCTTCATGTGGGGCGGGCTCCTGCAGCAGACCACCGAGGTCGAGAACTACCCGGGCTTCCGCGACGGCATCATGGGACCGGAGCTCATGCAGACGATGCGCGACCAGGCCGAGCGGTTCGGCGCGCGCTTCATCACCGACCAGGCCGAGGCCGTCGACCTCAGCGAGGAGGTCGGGGGCATCCACACCGTCACGGTCGGCGGTGAGCAGCACCGCGGCCGCACCGTGATCCTCGCGATGGGCGCCGAGCACAAGAAGCTCGGCGTTCCCGGGGAGGAGGAGCTGTCGGGGGCCGGCGTGTCCTACTGCGCGACCTGCGACGCGGCGTTCTTCAAGGACCGCGACATCGTCATCGTCGGCGGCGGCGACTCCGCCATGGAGGAGGCGATCTTCCTCGCGAAGTTCGGCACGAAGGTCATCGTCGTGCACCGCCGCAGCGAGTTCCGAGCCTCGCCGATCATGTACGACCGCGCACGGGCGGTCGAGAACATCGAGTGGATGACCCCGTACGTCGTCGACGCGTTCCTCGAGGGTGACGGTCCGTTCCAACGGGTCGCGCGCCTCAAGCACGTGGAGAGCGGCGAGACGGTCGACGTCCCGATGGGGGGTGCCTTCATCGCCGTCGGGCACGAGCCGCAGTCCGAGATCGTGCGCGGCGTCGTCGACGTCGACGACGACGGGTACGTGCGGGTCGACCGCCGCTCGACGCGGACGAATCGGCCCGGTGTCTTCGCGGCCGGGGACCTCGTCGACCACACCTACCGGCAGGCCATCACCGCCGCGGGCAGCGGTTGCCAGGCGGCGCTCGACGCCGAGTGGTACCTCCGTGACACGCCGGCGCTCGACGCGCCCCAGGCGCTTGCCGGGGCGTAGACCCGAGCCACGGCGCGGTCGGTCGGGCGGGTCGGGCCCGCCCCCGACCCCCGCGGCGGGTTAGGCTCGGGACGTGTCCCTCGCCGGCGCCGACATCGTCGTCACCCCCCTCTCCGTCGTCGACGAGGCGTGGGCGACGTGGCCCCGCGGGGATCGCCCTGGGGCGCTGCGCGCCGCGGCGGCC
>JBFIDS010000382.1:0-4093 GCA_041603715.1 Paraconexibacter sp.
GCTCCACGCGACGCAGACGCTCGGGCCGATCCTCGATGACCTGATGCGCAACACGCCCGACGCCCGCCGCTTCATCGAGCTCGCCGAGCGCGAGGGCGTCCGCGCGGTCGTCACCGAGCGCGACGGGCCGTTCGGCGACTACTCCCAGGCGCCGCGCGGCGAGCAGCCCGACCCGGGCAACGTCATCACCCCGTAGCCGCCGAGCGGCGGGCGACCCGCAGCACCCGCCGGTTGCCGTCACGGGCGCCGAAGGTCCGCTCGGCAGTGCCGTCCGACTTGACGGCGCGGGTGTAGACGACGTAGGTCCCGCCGGGAAGGTGCCGCGCGAGCCGCAGCCGCCAACGACGGGTGCCCGCCGCGCGGACCCACGTGACCTCCGTGCAGCGTCCCGCGCGGACGCGCGCGCTGCGCAGCCGTCCGCTGCGGCCGGAGAGGACGCGGCATGTCGCGGCGGCCGTCCGCGCGCCGCCGGTCGCGCGGACGATCGCGACCTCGACGCGGCGGGTCGCGCGGCTCGCGGTCCCTTCGATGCGATCCGGTCGTGCGCGCGCGATCCGGGTGTCGGCGGGCGTGCTCCTCCCGACGAGCGTCTCGAACGTCGCCTCGTCGTTGGCCCGGTTCGCGTCGCCCTCGGCGCGGATGGTCGCGACCGGGGCGAAGCGCAGGATGCCGAAGAGCTCGGTCGTCGGCGTGATACCGAAAAGCCGTGTGACCGAGGCGTCTGGCTCGATCGGATCGAAGGCGCTGTCGAACGAGTCGTAGAGGAGCGCACGGGGGTCGAGCGCGGCCGTCCTGAAGAGCGATCCCGACCCTGTCACGACACGGAGACGCGCCGTGCCCGAGCGGGCCGTCCCGACGTTCGTGATCGTCGCGCGGTAGCGGGGCTCGTCATCGGGGTCGACCCGGGTGGGGCCCGTCAGCACGACGGCGAGGTCGACGGCGCCCGGGGCCGCTGCGCGCGGGACGACGAACGGCCCGGCGTCCCTCCCCGTGCAGGGGGACGGACACACGAACAGCGAGAACGCCGACCCGGGGCCCATCACCGGCGCGGTCGTGACGTCGAGCACGGCGGTCCCGCCGGTGGACCAGAACGCCGGGCCGGGGAACGCGCACCGGACCGACGGCCCCGCGGGCGAACACGTGGCGCCGCCGCCGACGACCGACACCGCGGTCGCCGCGACGCCCGGGGGCGGCTCGAGCCGCAGGAACTCGTTCGGCGGACCCTCGTTGCGAAGGCCGACACGAACGGTCGGCCCGTCGCCGCTGAAGCTGCCGGTCGCCGGGTTGGCGAGCACGGGGGCCGGGACGGCGAGCACGAGCAGGATCGCAAGCCGCGCGGTGCGCATGGACGTCAATCGTGCCCCCGCCGGGTCCGTCCGTCAAGATGCCCCGCCTCCCTCATCGAGGGGCGCGTCGCCGCTCATGTGCGGGCGTCGGCGAGCACCGCCCGCGCGTCGGCCATGGCGCTCGCCGCGCAGATCTCCATCGCCTCCGTGCGCTTCGCCACGCGGCAGAGGAGGAAGGCGCCCTCGAGGAGGCAGATGAGCCGGATCGTCAGGGCCCGGGCGGGCTCGGGGGCGATGCCGGCGCGACCGGCGTACTCGACGCCGGTCGCGATCCAGCTCTCGACGACGACGTCGCAGGCCTCCCGCATCGGCTCGCTCGTACTCGCGATCTCGAGCGCGACCGTCGCGATGGGGCACGCGTCCTCGTAGTCGGTCGCACGCAGGAGCTCTGCGGCACCGAGGAAGAAGTCGCCGACGCCCGTGACGTAGTCGGGCGCGCCGCCGAGGATCACGTCGAAGAGCTGGCGGTACATCTCGCCCGAGCGCCCGATGACCTCGACGCCGAGCGCCTCCTTCCCGCCGGGGAAGTGGTGGTAGAGCGAGCCGAACGGGGCCTGGGCCGCGGTGACGACCTGCTTCATCCCCGTCCCGGTGTAGCCGTGGCGGCGGAACAGGTCCGCGGTCGCGTCGAGGATCCGGTCGCGGGTGGGCGCGGGGGGCCCGGCGGGGGGTGGCGTGGGCACCCATCGGATGCTAGCGTCCTCGCTAGATCGATCACTCTAGTCGACCGGGAGCGCCGAATGGACCATGCCCGACGCCTCACCGTGCTGCGCGGGATCCTCGTGTTCTCCGTGCTGAGCACGGCGATCCACTACACGCACAACTTCGTCGAGATCGACTCCTACCCCGACGACCTCGTGCCGGCCTGGATGACGCAGGTCGCGATCGTGACCGCCTGGCCGGTCCTCACCCTCGCTGCGCTCCACGCCTACCGCCTGTTCCGGGACTCCGGGTCGTCGCCGCGCGTGCACGTCCTGCTCGGGGCGTACTCGATCATCGGCCTCTCGACGCCCGCGCACTTCCTCGACGGCAGCCCCGACGTGCCGCTCTACGCCGACGCGACGATCTTCACCGACGGGCTCGCCGGCCTGCTCGTCGCCGGCTGGGTGATCGCCTCGATCCGGGCCTCTGCTCCCGTGCGCACCTCCGTCCCCGCCGCGTAGGACGCGCCCGCGGGATCAGCCGAACTGCTCGTCGACGTGCTCGAGACCGTCCTCGAGCACGTGCGGCGGGAGGTGCGCGACGCCTGGACGGGCCGGTTCGTGCGCCTGCTCGGTGTGCTCGTGATCGTGGTCGCGGCGCGGATGGGCGTGGGGCACCGTCCCGTGAAGGTGCGTCTGCGTGGCGTCATGGCCATGCTCATGCTCGTGTTCGGACATCGCGACTCCTCGGGGTCGGCTCCGGCGACTCTCGCTCGGCCGGTGGTCGGGGCCGCCTCGCGATCCGCGTGAGGTCGAAGCCGACCGGCAGCTCGAGGTCGTGGGCGCGCAGCAGGGTGTCGTCGCCGAGGATCGCGTGGCAGGGGCCGTCGGCGACGACGCGCCCCCGGGCGAGGACGACCGCGCGCTCGCAGAGCTCCGCCGCGAGCGGCAGGTCGTGCGTCGTGACGAGCAGCGTCTGCTCGCGCTGCTCGAGCACGTCGAGCAGCTCGCGGCGCGCCCGCGGGTCGAGGTTCGCGGAGGGCTCGTCGAGGACGAGGAGGTCGGGGCGCATCGCGAGCACGGTGGCGATCGCGACGCGCCGCCGCTCGCCCATCGAGAGCTGGTGCGGCGCGCGGTCGGCCGCCCCCTCCATCCGCACCGCGCGCAGCGCGTCGGCGACGCGCACCCGGACCGCGTCGCGCGGAAGGCCCGTGTTGAGCGGCCCGAACGCGACGTCCTCGCGCACCGTCGGCATGAACAGCTGGTCGTCGGGGTCCTGGAAGACGAGGCCCACGCGACGGCGCAGCTCGGGCAGGGTGTCGCGGCCGACCCGCAGGCCGGCGACCTCGAGCCGGCCGCTCGCGGCGACGAGCAGCCCGTTGAGGTGGTGCATGAGCGTCGTCTTCCCGGCGCCGTTGGGGCCGAGGACGGCGACGCGCTCCCCGTCCGCGACGCGCAGGTCGACGCCGTCGAGCGCGCACTGCCCGTCGGGGTAGCGGTAGGTGACGCCGACGAGCCGGACTGAGCCGGTCACGCGAGCCCCTCCGCGACGACACGCAGCGGGACGAGGAGCCCGACGACGACGCCGACGAACGCGGCGTCCGCCCGGTGCAGCGTGAGCGGCGAGAGCTGCGGCATCCGACCGTCGTAGCCGCGGGCGAGCATCGCGCGGTACACGCGCTCGCCCCGGCCGTAGGTCCGCAGGAACATCGCCGTGACGACCCGTCCCAGCGCGCCCGCCTGGAGTGCGTGGCGCGGGCGGTAGCCGCGCGCCGCGAGCGCGGTGCGCATCCGGCCCGCCTCCTCGACGACGACGAAGAGGTAGCGGTACATGAACGCGGCGATCATCACGAGCAGCCGCGGCACCCGCATCGCCTCGAGCCCGCGCAGCGTCGCGGGGAACGTCGTCGTCGCCGCGAGGAGGATCGCGCTCAGCGTCCCGATCGTCGCCTTCGCCCCGACCTCGGCGAGCGTCGCGAGGCCGTCCTCGTGGACGGTGAGCGGGCCGATCGCGTACTCGGCCCCGCCGGGCCGCAGGAACGGCAGGAAGACGGAGGCGAGCAGGACGACCGGCAGGACGAACCGGGCCCGCCGCCACACGTCGCC
>JBFIDS010000383.1:0-4092 GCA_041603715.1 Paraconexibacter sp.
CCGCCGACGGACCGGCGTTCCTCGTCGGGATGGACACGCCCCAGATCACCCCGCGGCTCCTGCGGGCGGGCCTCGACGCGCTCACGGCGGCCCCGTCGGTCCTCGGTCCGGCGCAGGACGGCGGGTACTGGGGCATCGGGCTGCGCGCCCCCGACCCCGAGGTCTTCCTCGGGGTGCCGATGAGCTCCGAGGAGACCGGCGCCGCCCAGGTGGCGCGGCTGCGGGCGCGCGGCGTGCCTCCCGCGTCGCTGCCCGCGCTGCGCGACGTCGACCTCTTCGCGGACGCGCTCGCCGTCGCCGCGGCCGCCCCGGCTTCCCGCTTCGCGCGCGCCGTGGGGGAGCTGGAGCCGCCGGGCGTCCCCGCCTCCCCCGGGGTCGGACCGGATCCCGCCAGCGACCCCGACCGCAAGGCGGCGTCGTGACTCCCGCCGCCGCGCTCTACGCCCGCGGACTGCGCGGGGAGGCTGCCGGACTGCGGATCCGCCGCCGGGGCGGCCCGTGCCGCCCCCTCCCCCTCGACCGCTGGATGGGCCCGGTGACGGCGGCCGACGAGTCCGTGCTGCGCCGCGCGCAAGGGCCGGTCCTCGACGTCGGCTGCGGGCCGGGCCGGCACGTCGCCGCGCTCACCGCCCGCGGGGTCGCCGCCGTCGGCCTCGACCTCTCCCCCGCCGCCGTCGCGACCGCGCGCGGCCGCGGCGCGGACGTCGTCGAGGGCTGCGTCTTCGGGGAGGTCCCCGGGGCCGGGACCTGGCGCAGCGTCCTGCTGCTCGACGGGAACATCGGCATCGGCGGCCGCCCCCGCGCGCTCCTGCGCCGCAGCGCGTCCCTCGGTCGCCCGGACGTCCGCGTGCTCGTCGAGCTCGACCCGCCGGGGGTCCGCTCCGGCCGCGTCGACGTGCGCCTCGAGGACGGGGCCGCGGCGAGCAGCTGGTTCCCCTGGTCGTACGTCGCCGCCGTCGACATCGAGCCGATCGCGCGCGGAGCGGGCCTGCGGACGGCCGAGCGCTGGAGGGAGGGGGAACGGTGGTTCGCCGCCCTCGTCGCGCGATAGGCGAGCAGGTCGCCCGTGGCCGCTTCGTCGGGGAGATCATCGAGAACGATCTCGGCCACCTCCGCGCGGGCCCCTTCGAGGAGGATGCCTTTCCGTCGCGCCTGCACGACGAGCGGGTCGCGGCACTGCTCGGGATCGCCCTCGGCGTGAGCTTCGGCGTCTGCTTCCTCACCGGCCTGTTCTCGCATTTCGCCCAGGACCCGCTCGCCATCGGGTTCCTGTCGATGCCGGCCTCGCCCGCGTGGCTCTACCGCGTCACGCAGGGACTGCACGTCGCGACGGGCATCGCGGCCATCCCCCTCGTGCTCGTCAAGCTCTGGGTCGTCTACCCGAAGCTGTTCGCGTGGCCGCCCGTCAAGGACCCCGCGCACGCGCTCGCCCGGCTTTCGCTCGTCCCCCTCGTCGCCGGCTCGATCTTCCTCCTCATGAGCGGCCTGCTCAACACGTCGCGGTGGTATCCGTGGGAGTTCGGGTTCCGCGAGGCGCACTTCTGGACCGCGTGGATCGTCATCGGGTCGCTCCTCATCCATGTCGGGGCCCAGATCGCGGTCGTCCGGCGCACGGTGGGACGGCGGGCGAAGGCGACGCTGCCGCCGGAGCCGCCCGGGGACGGCCTCAGCCGCCGCGGCCTGCTCGTCGCGACGGGCGCCGCGGTCGGCGCAGTGACGCTCACCACCGTCGGCCAGACCTTCCGGCCGCTCAAGGACATCGCCCTCCTCGCCCCGCGCCTGCCCGACGTCGGGCGGCAGGGCATCCCGGTGAACCGCACGGCGGCCGGGGCGGGGGTCGTCGAGCTCATCGCCGACCGGCCGGCGTTCCGGCTCGAGGTGACGGGCCGCGTCGAGCGCGACCTGGTGTTCACGCTCGAGGAGCTGCAGGCTCTGCCCCAGCACGAGGCGGACCTCGCGATCACCTGCGTCGAGGGATGGAGCGCGAGCGCGCGGTGGGGAGGCGTGCGGGTCGCCGACCTGCTCGACATGGCGGGGGCCCCGACCGGGGCCGATGTGGTCGTGCGCTCGCTGCAGACGCGCGCGAGCTTCCGCTCGAGCGTGCTGAACCCCGCGCACGCACGGCACCCCGACACGCTCCTCGCGCTGCGGATCGGCGGTGAGGAGCTCCACCCCGACCACGGCTTCCCGTGCCGGCTCATCAGCCCGAACCGCCCGGGCGTGCAGCAGACGAAGTGGGTCACCCGGCTGGAGGTCGTGTGATGGCCTCCCGTGTCCTCACGATCCTCGGAGTCGCCGTGCTCGCGTTCGGCGTCGGGGGCCTCGTCGTCAACGCGGACGTCACCGTCCCCGGCAGCTGGGGGCTCTACGTGCTCGGCGGGCTCGCGCTCCACGACGGCCTGATCGCCCCGCTCGCGATGGTCGGCGGCGCGCTCCTCGCGCGGGTCGTCCCCGCCCGACTGAGACCCCCGGTCCAGGGCGGCTTCCTCGTCAGCGCGTCGCTCCTGCTCGTCGCGATTCCGCCGTGGACGGGTCGCGGGGCGCTCCCCGGGAACGACTCTCTCCTCCCCCAGGACTACGGGACCAACCTGCTCATCGCGCTCGGTGTCGTCTGGGCCCTCGTCGCCGTCCTCGTCGCGGTCCGCGCGGCGCGACAGCCGCCGCCCCCCGTGCGCGCGAGCCTGCCCGCGCCCCGCGGCGGCTGGTGAGGGTCAGCGCCGGCCGAGGATCCCGCGGGCGACGTTCACCGCGCCGACGAGGCCGACGGCGACCGCGTACGTCGTCGCGTCGGTGAGCGCCTCCGAGCGGGACGAGAGCGCGAGGATGATCCCTGCGCCCGTCACGGTGGCCGCGAGGCCGGCGAGGGGCACGGGCACCCCGCGGGCGTCGAGGACGGCCGCGGCGACGAGCCCGAATCCCGTCCCGGCGAGGTAGGCGCCCGCGAGATCGATGTCCTCGGGCCGCACCTCGCGGTACCAGACGACGGCGAGCCCCCAGCCGACGAGGGGAAGCGCGGTCGCCCAGTAGCCGCCGTCCCGGCCGCCCGCGATGGCCGCGACGAGGTAGGTCATCCCGAGCGCCAGGGGCGTCCAGAAGAACTCCGACACGCTGCGGTCGACCGCGGTGGCGAGGACGAGCGCGCCCACGAGCAGGATGAGGCCCTGGACGAGGCGGGTGGACGCGGCTTTCTCCTGGGTCATCGCGCCATCGTCGCGCACGGTCCTTTCGATCCGGTGACGTCGCTGTCCACCGGGCGCGCCAACATGGTCCGCGATGCCCGGCGTCTCCCCCGATCTCGACCGGCTGGCCGACGGGCTCGCGCTCGAGGTGCTGCTCCTCGACGGCGCGAGCTTCGGTCGGCTCGGCGCCCACGGCGCCCGAGATCCGCATCGCCACGACTACCACGAGCTGCTGTGGATCCGCTCGGGCTCGGGCACCCACCGCATCGACGACGGGCACGTCGACGTCGTCGCGAACGCCGTCACGCTCATCGGCCGCGGGCAGGTCCACGTGTTCGAGGAGGCCCGGAACCTCCACGGCGCCGTCGTGCGCTTCGGCGACGAGCTCCTCGGAGGGACGTCGGCGGGACGCGCCGATCCCCGGTGGCTGCTCGCGGGCCACGGCGGTCGCGTCGTGGGTGTCCCCTCCGGCGACGCGACGCGCCTCGACGCGGCGGTCGCCGCGCTCCACGCGGAATCGACGCGCCCACCCGATCCGCTCTCCACGGAGGTCGAGCGCCATCTCCTCACGACGATCCTGCTGTGGACCGAGCGCTGGTACGACGCCGCGCGGACGGAGGCGCGGCCGGCCGGCGACGGCGAGGTCGAGCTGCATCGCCGTTTCGCGCTGCTCCTCGACCGCGATTTCGCCGCCCGCCACGACGCGGCGCATTACGCCGACACGCTCGGCGTGCCGCCCGCGGCCCTCGCGCGGGCGCTCACCGCGACGACGGGCCGCGCAACGAAGGAGCTCGTCCTCGACCGGGTGATGGTCGAGGCCCGGCGCCTGCTGCGGTTCACCGATCTCACGGTCGGCGAGATCGCGGCCCGCACGGGGTTCACCGACCCGCTCTACTTCTCCCGCGCGTTCAAG
>JBFIDS010000384.1:0-4081 GCA_041603715.1 Paraconexibacter sp.
GGAGGGGCGCCTCCCGCAGCCGGCGCGGCACGCCGGGCGCACGCTCGTCCGCCGGGGCCGCAAGGCGCTCGTCCTCGCCGCCGTCGTCGCGGTCGGCACGACGGTGCTCGTCGTCGCGGCCCTCGTGCTCACCGTGCTCGCGCTGCTCGGCGCGCTCTGAGCGGCCCGGCGGATGACCGGGGTCGCGCCCGGGTAGCCTGGGGTGATGCTCCCGCGCGAGACGTTCCTCCTCGTCGACGGCGAGAACATCGACGCGACGCTCGGCGGGAGCCTCCTCGGGCGGCGGCCCGCACCGGAGGAGCGCCCCCGGTGGGACCGCCTCCTCGACTACGCCCGCGCGGCGTGGGACCAGCCGGCGCGCGGCCTGTTCTTCCTCAACGGGTCGGGGACCCTGCCGATGTCGTTCGTCCAGGCGGTGACGGCGATCGGCTACTGCCCCGTGCTCCTCTCCGGGCCGCCCGAGGTGAAGGTCGTCGACGTCGCGATCGAGCGGACGCTCGAGGCCCTCGCCGAGCGCGACGGCGGCGACGTCCTCCTCGTCAGCCACGACGGGGACTTCGCTCCCGCGATGGCGGTCCTCGCGCGCGGCGGGGGCCGCAGGGTCGGCGTCGTCGGCTTCCGCGAGCTCGTGAGCGCGCAGCTGTCCGACCTCACCGCGGACGGATTGGAGATCCTCGACCTCGAGGACGACGTCGAGGCTTTCACGGTCCCCCTTCCCCGGGTACGTGTCGTGCCGATCGACGTCTTCGACCCCTGGACCCTTCTCTCATGACCGTCTCCTCCCTCCCGCTGCCCCTCACCGAGAGCACCTACGTGCGCGACCTCGAGGGCCTGTACACCCCCTGGCGTGCCGACGACGCCCCGGCGCCCGAGCTCCTCGTCCTCGGCGAGGACCTCGCCCGCGGCCTCGGTGCCGACCCGGACGGGCTGCGGACCCCGGAGGGCGTCCGGTTCCTGCTCGGGAACGGTGTCCCCGATGGCGTCACGACCGTCGCGCAGGGGTACGCGGGCAACCAGTTCGGCGGATGGTCCCCCCGGCTCGGGGACGGCCGCGCGCTGCTCCTCGGCGAGGTCGTCGACACCGGCGGCGTCCGCCGGGACGTGCACCTCAAGGGCTCCGGCCGCACGCCGTTCGCCCGCGGCGGGGACGGGAAGGCCACGGTCGGCCCGATGCTGCGCGAGCACGTCATCAGCGAGGCGATGCACGCGCTCGGGGTCCCGACGACCCGCGCGCTCGCGGTGCTCGCCACCGGAGAGGCGGTCCAGCGCGAGACGGTGCTGCCGGGGGCGGTCCTCGTCCGCGTCGCGCTGAGCCATCTGCGCGTCGGCACGTTCCAGTACGTCACCGGCACGCTCGGCGACCTCGACCTGCTGCGGCGGCTCACCGACCACGCGATCGCCCGCCACCACCCGCAGGCCGCGCAGGCCGAGATCCCCGCGCTCGCGCTGTTCGAGGCGGTCCTCGACGCCCAGGCGGGGCTGCTCGCGCAGTGGATGCACGTCGGCTTCGTGCACGGCGTGATGAACACGGACAACATGACGATCTCGGGCGAGACGATCGACTACGGGCCGTGCGCGTTCATGGACGCCTTCGACCCGGGCACGGTGTTCAGCTCGATCGACCACGGCGGCCGCTACGCCTTCGGCCGCCAGCCGCAGGCCGCTCAGTGGAACCTCGCGCGGCTCGCAGAGGCGCTCCTGCCGCTCATCGACCCAGAGGAGCCCAAGGCCGCCGCGGACGCCGCGACCGCGATCCTCTCGACCTACCCGGAGCGGTTCGGCCGCCACTGGACGACGGGGATGCACCGCAAGCTCGGTCTCGCCGACGGCACCCAGCACGACGACGCGCTCGTCGACGACCTCCTGGACCTGCTCCACGCCCACGAGGCCGACTGGACGATGGCCTTCCGCGCCCTCGCCGCTCGTGCGCGCGGCGAGGACGACGCCCTGCGCGTCCTCGTCGCCGACCCCACGGCGTTCGACGGCTGGCTCGCGCGCTGGCTGGACCTGGGCCCCGACCCCGACGCGATGGACCGCGTCAATCCCGTCTACGTGCCGCGCAACCACCTCGTGGAACACGCGCTCACGCTCGCGACGGTCGGGGACCTCGAGCCCTACCACCGGCTCGTCGAGGCGGTACGGCGTCCGTTCGACGAGCGCTCGGGGCTCGAGGAGTACGCGCGGCCCGCCCCGCCCGACGCGGGCGACTACGTCACCTACTGCGGGACGTGATTCGTGGCGACCGAGACCGAGCGCAAGTACCTCCTCTCCACGCTGCCGCAGGACCTTCCGCCGGGCGAGCGCATCGATCAGGGGTACCTCGCGCGCGAGCCGGACGGGACGGAGGTCCGGGTGCGCCGCCGCAGCGGGCGCTGCCGGCTCACCGTGAAGTCCGGAGTCGGGCGGACCCGGCGCGAGGCCGAGGTCGAGATCGACGACGCCTCCTTCGCGACGCTCTGGCCCCTCACCGAGGGCCGCCGGGTCGAGAAGGTGCGCCACGTCGTCGCGCACGATGGTGGCCTCGAGATCGAGGTCGACGTCTACAGCGGCGATCTCGCCGGGCTGCTCGTCGCCGAGGTGGAGTTCCCGACCGAGGAGGACGCGGAGCGCTTCGACGCGCCGGCCTGGTTCGGGCTCGAGGTCACCGAGGACGCGCGCTACAAGAACGCGCGGCTCGCCACCGACGGGCGCCCTCACGACTGATCGCGACCGGCGAGGGCCGGCGACGGGCCTCGCCCACCCGCGCCGCCCGCCCGGGGACGGCGCGGCGGCAGGGTCCCGCGGTCCGACGACGAATCCGCAGGGGTGTTCCTCACCGCCCTCGTCCTCGTCCTTCTCGGTGTCGCCGTGACGGTCGCCGGCGCCCGCCTCACCTTCGCCGTGCTGGGTCTCGATCCGCGCGAGACGCTCCTGTGGTTCGGGCTCGCCGAGACGCCGGCGCCCGCCGTGTCGCGCCGGCGCACGACGCACGGCGGCCGGCGTCGCCCCGACGCCCGCCGGCTCGACGCCCGGCGCACCGAGCGCCGCCCGCGCCGCCCCGGTATCGCCGGCGGCTGACGCGCGCGGGCGCACACCGGACGGGACGGTCCGGCCGGCGTCGCGCTCGAGGGCGACCGCTCAGTCCGACCACCAGTTCTGGAGGAGCTCGCCGTCGCCCTCGTGCCGGGGACCGAAGGCGAGCAGGTCGAGCCCCTCCTCCCCCGCCTCGAACGCGCGCGTCACGCCGGGTGAGACGCGGAGCGCGTCGAGCGCGCGGAGGTCGACGATCTCGTCGTCGAGCTTCACGCGGCCCGAGCCGCGCAGCACGAGGTAGACCTCCTCCGCGGCCTCGTGACGGTGCCCCATCGGCGGGCGGGCGTTCGGCCTGATCCGCTGCAGCATGAAGCCGGTGTCGACCGCGTCGAGCGCGCCCGCGGCGAAGCGCGCCTCCTGGACGTCCCCGAGGCCGAAGTCGGGCGCGCTGTCGGGGACGTCGTCGAGGTTCTTGAGGGTGAACGGACCGGGCACGGGGAGCCTCCTCGTCAGGCGGGGTGGGTGGGGCGAGGACGACTCTCTCATGTCGCGGACCGGCGCCACGGGGCGGACCTCTGCTCTCCGCCCCGCCGCGCCGCGGCCCGTGGCCCGGCGGCTCAGTCCTCGACCGTGATGGTCCCGTCCTGACCGGGGTGGAACGTGCAGACGTACTCGATCGTGCCTGCCTCGGTCGGCGTGTACGTGAACGTGTCGCCCTGCTCCATCGTCTCGGACTCGAAGTCCGCGCCCTCCTGGGCGACGACGTTGTGGACGATCGCGTCGTCGTTGGTCCAGACGATCTCCTGGCCGACCTTCACGGTGATCTGGTCGGGCACGAACTTGATGTCCTTCATCGAGACGGCGACCGGGCCGTCCGCGGCCTCGGCGCCGCCGCTCTCGGCGGGCGCGGTCGCGCCGGCGTCGGCGTCGGGGGCGGTCGTCTGGGCGGGAGGCGTCGCCGCGGGTGTGGGCGACGCGTCGTCGTCGTCGCCGCAGCCGGCGAAGAGGCCGAGGGCCGCGACGAGGGACAGGATGGTGATGGTTCGCATATGTCGAGGGTACGCGCGCC
>JBFIDS010000385.1:0-4073 GCA_041603715.1 Paraconexibacter sp.
CCTTCGACGCGACGCTCGGTGACGTTCTCGCCGACCCGTCCCGCGCGTCGGCCCTCGCCGCCGCGGTCGGGGAGGTCGTCGCGGTCGCCGCGGCCGAGGGAGCGAGCCTCGACGCCGACGTCGTCCAGGGTGAGCTCGCCGGTCTGCGGCCCGACCAGTCGAGCTCGATGGCCCGCGATGTCGCGGCGGGACGGCCCGCCGAGCTCGACGCCATCCCCGGCGCGGTGCTGCGTGCCGCCGACCGGCACGACCTCGCGTGCCCAGCCGTGCGCTACCTCGTCGAACGCATCGAGGGACGCGCGGCCCCCCGCTGACGGGCGATCACGACCCCATGCGAATGCTCGACGACGGCACGATCACGCCCCACCACCCGAACTGCTTCGGCTGCGGTCCCGACAACCACTGCGGGCTGCACATGACGTTCCGCCGGGTCGACCGGGAGGTCCACGCGACGTTCGCCATCGACGCCCGGCACGAGGGCGCCCCGGGGTTCGCGCAGGGCGGCGTCGTCTCGGCGGCGATCGACGATGCGATGGGCGCGGTGCTCGTGCTCCTCAAGCGCCCGGCGGTCACCGCGTCCCTCACCGTCGACTTCCGGGCCCCGGTCATCCTCGGCCGCGAGCTCGCGCTGCGCGCCTGGTGCGAGGAGGTCGACGGGCGCAAGCTGCACATGCGCACCGAGGTTCGCGAGGGGGACGTCGTGGTCGCCGAGGCCCGGGCGCTGTTCCTCGTCGTCGAGCTCTCCCATTTCCTGCAGTCGGGACAGGCGCCGCCGGGCGAGTGGGCGGGTCCCGATCCCACCGCCTGACGTCCCGGCCCGACCCACGGCCGGGCCGGGCACCTCACCGCGAGGGCGTTCGTCCCTCCCGCCGCATGGATCGACGCGCGCCCACCGGCGTCCCCCCGATAGCGAGGCCCGTTCTCCCCTGGGAGGGGCGGTCGGCCGCTCGCGGTCGGCGAGAATGCGCGCGTGCTCGGTAGCGATCCCGCGACACGCCCGCTCCCCACCACCCCGCCTCTCACGGTCGCGCCGACCCCGTCGCCGCGCCCCCCGGGCCGCTGGACCCGCGGGCACCTGCCCGGCGAGGTCGGCGTGTGGGTCTTCATCGTCGGCGACATGCTCGTGTTCGGGCTGTTCTTCGGCGTGTTCATGATCGAGCGCGGGGCCGACCTCGAGGGGTTCCGGGAGGGCCGCGACAGCCTGAGCACGGCGTTCGGCGCGGTGAACACGCTGCTGCTGCTGCTCGGATCGATCCTCGTCGTGCTCGCGATGCGCGCCGTCCGGGAGGGGGCGCCCGACCGTGCGTCCCGGCTGATCCTCGGCGCGATGGCGACCGGCGCGCTCTTCATCGTCAACAAGGGCGTCGAGTACGGCGAGAAGCTCAGTGCGGGTATCACCCCCGGCGACGGCGGCTTCTACACGCTCTTCTACGCGTTCACGGGGATCCATCTGCTCCACCTGCTCATCGGGATGGGGGCGCTCGTCCTCATGCGACGCCTCGCGATCCGCACGCAGCGCCGGGAGCGCGACGTCGCCTCGATGGAGAGCTGCGCGAGCTACTGGCATCTCGTCGACCTGCTCTGGGTCGTCCTCTTCCCGCTGCTCTACCTGGTCGCCTGACGATGTCGATCCTTCTGCGCCAGAGTCGTGTCGCGCTCGTCGTGTGGGCCGGACTGAGCGTCGCCACGCTCGTGTCGTGGCAGCTCGGCACGAAGGAGGGCGGCGAGCCGGGTGCCGGCGTGTCGGCGGCGACGGTCGCGGTCATCGTCGTCACGTTCGTGAAGGTCCGCTTCATCGGGTGGCACTTCATGGAGGCACGGGACGCGCCGCTCCTGCTGCGTCTCATCCTCGACGCCTACGTCGTGCTCATCGGTGGCATGCTCGTCGCCATGCACCTCCTGACGGCCTGATCTCTCCCGCTGGAGGGGGTGTGCCCCGCCATAGGATCGGCTCATGTACGACCGCATGACGCCGTCGCCGCCGCTGGACGACGAGATCGCGGCGTCGCAGGACTCCCCGGTGCGCCGCCTCGCGGCGACCGCGCTCTCGACCCGCAGCCAGATCGCCTGTGCGTGGGCGGGCCTCGGGCTCATCGCGCTCGTCCTCGGCGGGTTCCTCCTCCTCGCCGGCTTCCTCCCGCCGCTGCACGCCGACGACACCGCCGAGCAGGTCGCCGCCTACTACGGCGAGAACACCGACACGATTCGGGCCGGTCTCGTCATCGGCTTCGTCGGGTGGACAGGGTGGGCCGCGCTCACGACGGTCGTCGCGATACAGCTCGCCCGGATGCAGCCCCATCGACCCGTGCTCGCGATGATGCAGCTCGTCACCGGGACCGCGGGGTTCGTGTTCCTGCTCCTGTCGATGATCATCCTGCTCGTCGCGACCTTCCGGCCCGAGCGCTCGCCCGAGATCACGCAGGCTCTGCACGACCTCGGCTGGGTGACGCTCTTCATCACCGTCCCGGCCTTCTCGACGCAGGCGCTCCTCATCGGGATCGCGACGCTGCGCCGCGACCCGCCGGTCCAGGTGTACCCGCGGTACTTCGGGTACCTCAACGTCTGGGTCGCGATCCTCTTCGTCCCCGCGCTCGCGCTCCCGTTCTTCAAGACCGGGCCGTTCTCGTGGCAGGGCGCCCTCGTCTACTGGCTCGCGTTCATCGTCTTCTTCCTCTGGATCCTCGTGATGTTCGTCGAGATCCGCCGCACCGCGAGACGCGAGGCCGAGGAATTCGGCATCGCGGATGTGGGCCTCAGTCGTCGACGAGCCGCCGCGCCGCCGCCCACCGGCTGAGCTCGTGCCGGCTGGAGAGCTGGAGCTTGCGGAGCACCGCGCTCACGTGGGCCTCGACGGTCTTCGTCGAGATCCCGAGCCGGTGCGCGACCTCCTTGTACATGTAGCCCCGCGCGATGTGGCGCAGGACCTCGCGCTCGCGGTCGGTGAGGAGGTCGAGCTCCGGATCGTCGACGGGCTCGCGGCCGGCGAACGCGTCGAGCACGTAGCCGGCGAGGCGCGGGGAGAAGACGGCGTCCCCGTCGGCCACGCGACGGACCGCGTCGACGAGGTCGGGTCCGGCGATCGACTTCGTCACGTAGCCGCGCGCCCCCGCCCGGACGATCGCGATCACGTCCTGGGCGGCGTCGCTCACCGACAGGGCGAGGAAGCGGACGCCCGCGACGTCGGCGCACTCGCGGAGCACCGCGACCCCGCCGCCGTCGGGCATGTGGACGTCCAGGAGGACGACGTCGGGGGCCGTCTCGCGCACGAGCGCGATCGCCGCGGCGACAGTCCCGGCGTCGCCGACGACGTCGACGTCGTCGCCGAGCTCGGCGCGCACCCCGGAGCGGACGAGGTCGTGGTCGTCGACGATCGCGACCCTCAGTCGAGTCGGCGTGGCGCTCATGTCTGTGCTCCGTGGCGCTCGAGGACGAGCTCGACCTCGGTGCCCTCGTCCGGGGCCGAGCGGATCTCGGCGTGCCCACCGTGGCGGGCCATCCGTCCGACGATCGACTCGCGCACGCCGCGCCGGTCCTCCGGGACCGAGTCGGGGTCGAACCCCGCGCCGCGGTCACGGACGTAGACCTCGATGCGCTCCGGACCGGCCTCGGCGAAGACGTCGACCCGGCCGGTCCCCGCGAACTTGGCCGCGTTGACGGCCGCCTCGGAGGCGGCACGGACAACCGCGGCGACGTGGTCGTCGAGGGGGACGTCACCGACCGTGACGACCTCGACGGTGACCGCATGGCGCTCCTCGATGCGCGCGGCCGCGTCCCGCAGCGCGGCGGCGAGGGTGGCCGGTCCTCCGGGGTCGGCGGTGCGGCCGGCGAGCCAGTCGCGCAGCTCTCGCTCCTGGCGGCGCGCGAGCTGGGCGACCTCGCGGTCGTCCCCCGACCGCCGCTGGATGAGCGACAGCGTCTGGAGCACCGAGTCGTGGAGGTGGGCGGCCATCTCCGCGCGCTCCTCGGAGCGGATGCGCTGCGCGCGCTCCTCGCGCAGCGTGCTGAGGAGGCCCAGCCAGGACGTCCCGAAGATGAGCGTCACGCCGGCGAGGATGATCGCCGCGGCGACGACG
>JBFIDS010000386.1:0-4062 GCA_041603715.1 Paraconexibacter sp.
GATCGCCGGGGTCGCCGCGAACCGGACCCGCGCCTCCGGCGACATCACGGTCGAGAGCGGCAGCAGCTCGTCCCACAGGCCCCGCTCGGCGGCGGTCCGGACGAGGCCGTCGCGGGCCTCGTCGTCGAGTCCCGCCGCGATGTCGGCCAGCTGGGCGCGGCGCTCCGGCCCCACGTGGTCGAACAGATCGAGGGCCTCGACCCACAGGTCGTGGTCGTGCGCGGCCCCGATCACGCCCGGCAGGCGCTCCGCGGGGACGAGGCCGATCACGGCGTCCAGGCGCTCCTTCTCCTCGAGCACGAAGCCGCAGCGCAGGAGCGCGGCGTCGTCGATGACGTCGAGGCAGGCGCGGATCGTCGTGTCCTCGAGGTGGCCGACGAAGCGGCCCATCGCGACCTCCTCGCCCCGGCGCGTGAGCTCCCCGGCGACCTCGACGACCTTGTCCTCCGGCAGGCTGCGGATGATGTCGCTCGCCCGGCGCGGGTCCATCGCGACCGCGACATCGGCGAGGAAGTCGGCGGGGAGGCGCTTCGCGGTCCCGACCGCGACGCCGGGGTCGACGAGGCCCGACAGGCGCGCGAGGAGGAGCGGGCTGAACGCGCGATGCGCGACGGTCGCGGCGACCGGCGCGGGGACGAGCCTCGCCCCGGCGGCGACGCGGCGCAACGTGTCGATGTCATGGTCGAAGAGCGCGTCCGTGATGTGCTCGCGCAGGGTGCGCAGATCCGCCGACCCCGCGGGGTGCAGGGGGTCGAGCCGCTCGACCGGGACGTCGAGGAGCGCGGCGAGCTTCGCGATCTCCGCCCGCGTGTCGAGATCCTCGCTCACAGCCCGAGCACCTTCTTGAGCGGCCCGCGCAGCAACCCGGGAACGTGGCGCAGTCCGCCCTCGGCCGCCGTGGCGAGCTCGCGCTGCTGCATCCTGCGCGCGTCGTCGATGAGGACGGCGAGGTCCGTGAGGACGTCGCCGGGCAGCTCGCGCACGCCCGGCGGCACCTCCGCTCCGTCGAGGGCGGCGGCGAGCGCCGCGTGGGGATCGGGCTCCGGCATCCCGGTGTCCTACCACGCGGACGCGCGACCGTGCGCGCCCCGGCACCCCGGGGGGACGCGCACGAGCGGCGGGGACGTCAGCGGGTCCCGGTCCCCGCCCACGCCGCGCGCGGATCCGGGAGCGGCGTGAGGTTCGCCTCGATCGCCGCCCGGTGCGGTTCGAGTGCGGGCGGCAGGATCACGACGGACCCGAGCTGGTCGAGCGGGACGTCCACGGTGAAGCCCGGCTCGTCGTCGCTGATCTCGAAGAGGACGCCGCTCGGCTCGCGGAAGTAGATGGCGTGGAAGTAGTGACGGTCGATGACGGGGCTCGTGTGGACGCCCGCCTCCTGGAGGCGCGCGAACCAGGCCGGATGCTCGTCGACGCTCGTCCCCCAGGCGACGTGGTGGACCGTGCCCGCCCCGGGGCGCCCGCGCGTCGAGCCCGTCGCGGGATCGAAGGGCGGTGCGTCGTAGGCGATCGTGCCGCCGCGGCGCTCGCCGCGCAGTTCGAAGGCCGTCGTGTCCGGGCTCGCCGGATCCGCGGTCTCGGACCCGCCGAGCAGGCGCTCGACGATCGGGCGGCTTCGCTCGGGGTCCGCCGCGTAGGCCCGCACGCCGGCGAACCCGAGGAGGGCGTATTCGGACGGGATCTCCGGGTGCTCGGCGGCGAGCGGCGCGTCGGGCACGCCGGGCGCGACGACGAACTCGATCCCGAGGCCCTCGGGATCGGCGAAGCGCAGGCGGTCACTCTCCCGCGTCGTCGCGATCCCCTCCCCCGCGAGACGCGCGGCCCAGAAGTCGAAGGCGCCGACGGCGCCGACCCGCCACTGCACGGTGTGGACCATCCCGTCCCCCGCGCGGCCCCGCTTCGCCCCGGGGTACTCGAAGAACGTCATCTCGCTGCCCGGCCGGCCGTGCTCCGAGCCGTAGAAGAGGTGGTAGACGGACGGGTCGTCCTGGTTGACCGTCTTGGCGACGAGCCGCAGCCCGAGCACCCGCGCGTAGAAGTCGACGTTGGCCGCCGCGTCGCCGGTGATCGCGCTGATGTGGTGGATGCCCTCGAGCTGCATGTCGGCTCCTCGGTCGCTCACAAGTAGTTGCGTAAGCAACTATATCAGGCTTGGCCGCCGTCCCCCGGGCGCGGCGCCGGCGCCGCGACGAGCCGGAAGGGCGAGAACGGCCCGCGCACCCCGGAGCACTGGAGCGCGACCGCGGCCTCCCCGGGCCGATCGGTGCGGATCGTGGTCGGACGGTAGACGTGGGTCCGCCCGACGTCGACGACCGCCCCCGGGGCGAGCCGGCGCGACGAGAGCGCGACGACGCGCTCGCCCTCGCCGCGGGCCCGCGGCTCGCGCAGGACGTAGTGGAGGACGACCTCGAGCGGCTCGGACGCGACGTTGCGGATCCGGGCACGGAAGCGCAGCTCCCCGCCGGGGACGGCGACCTCCGGCGTGAGCACCTCGACGGCCGACACGTCGAGCTCACCCGGCGCGACCGCCGCCCCGACGAGGGCGAACGCCTCGGGGTCCCCGGCCTTGAGCGCCGCGCGGACCCCGTGACGCACGACGCGGCGAACCTCCTCCCGCGGATCGTCGGCCCACTCGCGGGCGAGGCCGAGCGCGAGCTCACGGTCCACCTTCAGCAGGTCCCCGAGGTGGTTGGCGACCGAGCGACGGACGACCTCGTCGGGGTCGCCGCGCAGCGCCCGCAGGTGCCCCACGACGAGCCCCGGGTCGGTCCCGAGCGGCCCTCGCAGCCGCGGCCCCCAGGGCAGCCGGGGGCGCGTGCCCTCGCTGACGAGGCGGCGCACCGCGGGGTCGGGGTTGTCGAGCAGTTTGAGCAGGGACGGACCCGCGGACGCCGGAAGCGTGACCGCGCCGATCACCTCGAGCGCCGTGCTCCTGAGGACAGGGGAGGGCCCGTCGTGCAGGAGCGGGTAGATCCCCTCGAACAGGCGCAGCGGCATCGGACCGCCTCCGATCACGCGCGCCAGGGAGAGCAGCGCATCGCGGCGGACCTCCTCGGGGTACTTCGGCCCGGCCATGCGCAGGAGCATCGTGGTGGTCGAGGGGATCGCCACGGCCGGGATGGCGCGCAGGGCCGCCCGGAGTGATCCGTCCGGCGCCTTGTCGGGAGGGACGCGGAGGCACTTCTCCAGCAGCCCCCTCAGCTTCGCCTTCTCGGATCGGTTCTGGGTCGCGGAGAGCGCGACGATCGCGTCGGCCGCTTCGGCCGAGGCCTCCGGATGA
Organism: Paraconexibacter sp.; assembly: GCA_041603715.1. Classification (GTDB taxonomy): domain Bacteria; phylum Actinomycetota; class Thermoleophilia; order Solirubrobacterales; family Solirubrobacteraceae; genus Paraconexibacter. Next base: position 3,281 of record JBFIDS010000386.1, read on the forward strand.
CCCGACTGCACGAGCGAGAGAAGCGCCCGGATCGACTCGGCGCTCTTCACGCCGCCCAGAACCCCGAGCAGCGCCCGGCGGGTCGCGGGGGGCGCGTCGGCGATCTGCCGTGAGATGGGCCTCACCGCGCCCGATCCGATCCCGATCAGCGCATGGGTCGCCACCTCGCGGATCTCGTCATCGGCCGATTCGATCAAGCCGAGCAGCGCGGGGACCGCCCCCGGCGACCGGATGCGTCCGAGCGCCTCGACGCAGGCGAGGGTCAGGGGGCGCGCCGCGGGGTCGATGGCGTCGCACAGCGCGCGCACCACACCGGCGTCGTGGGGGGCGATCTCGGCCAGCACCAGGGCGGCCGCCCTCTGCCGGTCGGGGCCGGGGCCCCTGAGGAGATCGCAGATCTTCCGAAGCGTCGTGTTCATGCACGAGCCCCCGGGCCCCACCGGCCTGTCCGCCCTAACACGTTGAATAGAAAAGGGATACGGACTGGAGGAGGATGCCCGTCACGTGAAGTCCAGCTGAGTTTTCCGGTGCCCGACACGATACCAGAAGACGAAAACGGGGTAAAGGTCCTTTCTGACCGGGAGAGCGGGCGGATATACTTCGCCGTTTGCCCTCTTTCCGGGAGTCGCCCGCCGCATGTCCGAGTCCGCGATCCGTGTCTTCGGAGCCCGCCAGCACAACCTGAAGGGGATCGACCTCGACATCCCGCGGCGCTCGCTCACGGTCATCACGGGACCGTCAGGCTCCGGAAAGTCCTCTCTCGCCTTCGACACGCTCTACGC
>JBFIDS010000387.1:0-4057 GCA_041603715.1 Paraconexibacter sp.
GCTCGCCGAGCCGGTCGTCGCGGTCGGGGCGGTCACCGGCGGTGCCGTTGTCGTGAACGTGCGGTCGGCGCCGCCGGTCGTGCCGTCCGCGTTCGTCGCGACGAGGCGGTAGTGGTACGTGGTCCCGGCCGTCAGCCCGGCCAGGTCGACGGTGACCGGGACGGGCTCGGTGCCCGCACCGGCGGACACGGGGTCCGTCGCCGTGCTGTAGGCGGTCGTCGTCCCGTACTCGACCGTGTAGGTCGTCGCGACGCCACCCGGGACGACGGTCCCCGAGACGGTCGCCGACGACGTCGTCACGGCGCTCGCCCCGCCCGTCGTCGAGGACGGCGCGGCCGCGAGCGCGAGGGCGCCGAGCGCCGCGGCGAGGACCGAGAGGACGGCCGCGACCGTGGCGGACCGGCGCAGGCGGGAGCGGGTCATCACGACGACGAACCCCGGACCGCGGCGGGAGTTGCGTCGCGCGGTCAGGGGGCGGCGGCGGCCCCGCCGGGCCCGCCGGACGTGGGCTCCGGCGCGGCGGGGGCGGGGGAGGCCGGCTCGCCGTCGACGGGGCGGTCATCGTCGGGGCGCGCCGAGGCCGGGGCCGAGTAGCGCGCGATCCGCGGGACCATCCGGTCCTCGAGTTGCTTCGCACGGGAGAAGTTCACGTCGTTCTCGAGGAACGAGAAGGCGACGAGACGCCCGCCGGCGGTCGTGCAGTACCCGGAGAGCGCGCTCACGCCACGCAGGGTGCCCGTCTTGCCGCGACAGCGACCGGCCGCGGAGGTGCCGCGCATGCGCCGGGAGAGCGTCCCGGAGCGGCCGACGACCGCGAGCGAATCCATCCAGGCCGCGCGGAGGCGGTCCGGCTGGTCGAGCATCCGGCGCAGCAGCGCGACGATCTGCCGCGCGGAGGCCTTGTTCGCCCGCGACAGCCCCGAACCGTCGACGTTCCGGGTGGGGAGCGCACCGAGGGACTTGAGGGTCGACCGCATGACGGCGACACCGTCGGAGGTCGTACCTCCCCGGCCGTACTCGGCGCCGAGGCCCTTGAGGAGCATCTCCGCGTAGAAGTTGTCGGACGGCTGGTTCGTCGTGGCGGCGAGGGCCTCCATGGTGGGCGACAGGACGGTCGCGACGGGCTCGGTGGCGGCGGATGCCTTCGCCGACGGCAGCGAGCGGACCTCCGGTGAGCGCCCGAACCTCACGCCCCGCTGCTTGAGGAACGAGTGGAAGCGCTCAGCGGCCTCGAGTGCGGGACCCGCCTTCGGGTCGGGTCGCCCGTGGGCCCACGTGAGCGCGCCGAGCCATCCGCCCAGCCAGCGGTCCGGGCGGTAGCGCGTGTCGTAGCTGCCGCGACGCCGGTCGAACCGACTCTCGTCGGCGCGGATGCCCGTGCGCACACGACGCACCCCCGCCCTGCGGACGTCGGCGGCGAGCGTGCGCAGTGCGCGGTCGTCGAGGGCCGGATCGCCTCCCCCGACGAGGTAGAGGGCCTGGACGACCCCGTCGGATCCGACCCGCCCACCCGAGGGGAGGAACACGCGCGTCGGCAGCCGCGCCCCGGGGCCGAACCGCTTCAGCGCGGCGGCCGTGAGGAAGAGCTTCTCGTTGGACGCGGGCACGAGCGACTTCGCGGCCCGACGCTCGAACAGCGTGCGTCCGGTCTCGAGGTCGACGACGAGTGCCCCGGCGGAGCTTCCGACGGCCTTGTGGGTGCCCGAGAGCTGCGCGCGCAGCTCGGATGCCGTGAGGGCGTACGAGGGCGCGGCGGCCCCGGCGAGCGCGATGAGTGTCGCGGCGAGGGCGCCGAGGAGTCGGCGGACGGAAAGGGACATCCGCGCCGAAGGGTAGCGGCGCGCCGGGCGCGATCGCGCAAGCGGGCTGCCGCCACCTCGTGGTCCGGTCCGTGTCGCACTGGTGCGAGGCGTATGCTCCGTTGTCATGGGCAAGGTCGTCTCGCTCGACGCGGCCGGGGGCCCCACGCCCCGGTCGACAGGGTCCCGGACCCCCGCCAAGCGCCGCCGCAAGCGCTCGCGGACCGCGCTGGTCCTCGGCGGGGGCGGCCTCACCGGCGGCGTGTACGAGATCGGCGCGCTCCGTGCGCTCGACCTCCTCTCGGTGAACCGCACGGTGAACGAGTTCGACGTCTACGTCGGGACGAGCGCCGGCTCGTTCGTCGCGGCGCTCACCGCCAACGGGGTGACGCCCGAGGAGATGATGCGGGTCGTCAACCAGCAGGTCCCGACGCCGTTCCGCGACATCGACATGGGCCAGCTGCTGCGCCCCAACCTCGTCGAGTTCGCCCGCAAGGGCCTCCTCATGCCGTGGCGCGTCGCCCAGGTCGCGCGCGAGCTCGCTCCGCGCCTCGGCCGCGGCCAGGTGAGCCTCATGGACGTCGCGCTCGGGCTCGCCGAGGGGCTGCCCTCGGGCTTCTACAGCGGCTCGGGCATCGAGTCCTACCTGCGCACGGTCCTCGCCGACCCCGACCGGACCGACGATTTCCGGGAGCTCGACTCGGAGCTCTACCTCGCGGCGACCGACCTCGACACCTGCGAGCGCATCGTGTTCGGCGGCGAGGCCTGGGACGACGTCCCGATCTCGACGGCGGTGCGGGCGAGCACCGCGCTGCCGATGGTCTACAAGCCCGCACGGGTGAAGGATCGCGAGCTCATCGACGGCGGCATCGTCTCGACGACCAACCTCGACATCGCGGTCGAGGCGGGCGCGAAGTTCATCGTCGTCATCAACCCGCTCGTGCCCTACGTCAACGACTTCTCCCAGCGCGTGCCGACGCTCTTCGGGTCGCGGCCCAAGCACGTGAGCGACATGGGCTTCCCGCAGATCGGCTACCAGGTCTTCAAGCTGCTCACCTACCAGCGTCTGCACGAGATGCAGAAGCGGTGGAAGGACCGCTACCCCGGGGTCGACATCCTCCTCATCGAGCCCGAGCCCGACGACGAGCTCATGTTCCAGACGTCGATCATGAACTTCACGAGCCGCGTCGACATCGCCCGGCACGGCTTCGAGTCCGTGACGCGACGCCTCCACGCCGACTACGACCGGATCCGCACGATGGCGGAGGGCCACGGTCTCGAGATCAGCGAGACCCGCGTCCGCAAGGTCGTGCGGCACTTCGACACGGAGCCGGAGCGCACCGGCGCCTGGCGCAAGATCCTCGAGCAGACGACGAGCGCTCTGCTGCGCCAGAGCGAGGACGAGGACGCGGCGTCGTCGACGAAGGCCCCCGCCGCGCGCTGAGGTCCTCAGGTCGCGCGCGTCGCGACGTCGAGGGCGCGGACGAGCCGGTCCACGTCCTCCATCCGGTGCGGGATGGTGATCCGCACGTGACGGTCGTCGCCGAACGGCGCGCCCGTGCGGGTGAGGATCCCCGTGCGCTCCAGCCGGCCGCCGAGGTCCGCACCGGTGGTTCCGTCGGCGGCGACCCACAAGAGGTTGGCCTGGGAGTCGGCGACCGTGAGCGGCGGTCGGTCGGCGATCGCGTCGAGCAGGATGCGCCGGTGCGTCCGGATGAGCCCGGCCCGGTGCAGCGGGAGTCCCGCGTGGTGGCGCACCGCCTCGAGGACGCCGGCGACGGCGAGCTCGGCGGCGCCGACGGGCGGGCGGATGCGCGCGAGGAGCGGCGCGGCGTCCGGGCCGCCGACGGCGTACCCGCACCGGAGACCCGCGAGGCCCCACGCCTTCGAGAAGGTGCGGACGACGAGGAGCCGCGGGAACACCTCGGTGAGGGCGAGTGAGGCGTCGCGCTCCTCGGCGTCGACGTAATCGCGTAGGGCCTCGTCGAGGAGGACGACGACGCGTTCGGGAAGCGCGTCGAGGAGATCCCGCAGCGCGTCACGGCGCAGGAGCTCTCCAGTGGGGTCGTTGGGGTTCGCGAGCGCGACGATGCGCGTCCGCGGGTTCAGCGCGCGCAGGATCTCCTCGGGGGAGAAGCCGGAGACGGGGACGGCGTGCCCGCGTGCGACGCGGGCGATGACCGGCATGAGGGGATACCCCGGCCACGGGGTGATGAGCTCGTCGTCGTCCTCCATGAGCGCGACGGCGGCGGCGGCGA
>JBFIDS010000388.1:0-4051 GCA_041603715.1 Paraconexibacter sp.
GCCTCTTGGACTCTGCGCACAGCCCGGTGCTCGAAGAGTCCCCTGACCCGGATCAGAAGGAGGAGGTGGACCAGCTCCTGGCAGCCTGAGCCGCTACGCCGTCCCCGACGAGCGAGCTACACCACAACACGCGACTTGACTCGCCGGAAAGCCCGATTTGGTACCGGCACTTGGTACCGGCAGATTTGGGAGCCTGTCGAGCGCCCGCCGATCCAGACGCGCGCAGCCGACCTCGCAGCGCATCTACTACGCACGCGGGAAGCCGAAAACCCCTGCAAAACGGCGAAAGCCGCCCGGCGAGAGGCGGCTTCCGTGTCGGTTCGTTCCGAAGAACGAGCCAAGTAGCGGGGGCAGGATTCGAACCTGCGACCTTCGGGTTATGAGCCCGACGAGCTACCAGACTGCTCCACCCCGCGGCGGACCATGGACCATAGCAAGAAGGTTCGGTTCTGTACCAGTCCGGGTCCCGCAGGCCGGCGGTAACGCTCCACCCGCCGGTTCGGTCGTCCGTCCGCCCAGGCTGGGAGACGGTGCCGACCCGGTCGACCGACCGTGGAGAAAGCTGTGCTCGCCCGACTCCCCCAGGTCCTCGCGACGCTTCTCCTCGTCGCGCCCCTCGCCTTCACGTCCACCGCCGCGGCACTCGCGGAGGCCGACGGCACGGCTCCCACGGCACCGCTCCGCCTCCTGGTGCTCGACACCGTGGCCGCCCTCGCCGAGGACGCCACGGAGCGCATCGTGGAGGGCGCCGAACAGGCCGAGGAGCGGTTCCGCGAGCGCGAGCTCGACGTCATCAGGGAGTCCCGCACGCCGGAGGCGTCCGTGCGCCGCGCCTGGCTGCATCGCAAGATCGACGAGCCGACAGCCGACCGTCACCGTGCGACGCTGCGCGACGCGCGCGCGGCGGCGCGCGGCCTCGGCGGGGGCCGGGGCGCCGCCCAGCGCGACGCGCTGCGCGACGTCGAGAGGCTCGCGGCGGCGGGCCTGCTCACGAGCGATCGCCTCCACCCCGTCCTCGAGACGCTCCGGCGCAACACCGGATGGTGGACGCGGCGCGGCGCCCCGGTCGGCAAGGACGTGAGCCGCGACACCGACCCGATGACGCTGCGCTACATGGCCGGCCATGGCCTCGTCCTGCATCAGCTCGCCTCGTGGGGGCGCGTCAACTCGCTCGCCCGCAACTGCACCGACCCGCAGCAGCCGTGCGACGAGGACCGCCTGCGCAGCGCCATCGACCGGCTCGTGTCGTTCGGAGTCGTCCGGGACGGCGTTCTGCGCTTCGAATCGACCTTCGCCTTCGGCGGCGCCTCCGCGCCGTGGATCAGCGGCATGACGCAGGGCACCGCGATCCAGGCGCTGACGCGGGCCGCCCAGGTGCTCGACGAGCCCGCCTACCTCGATACAGCGCGACAGGCGCTCGAGGCTTTTGCGCACCGGCCGCCTCTCGGGGTGTCCATCCCGGCCGGCGAGAACGGCGGGCGCCACTTCCTCATGTACTCGACGCAGCCCGGCCTGCGCATCCTCAACGGACACCTGCGGGCCGTCCGCGGACTGCGCGACCTCGCACTGCGCGGCGACTCCGGGAAGGCGCTCGCCCTCTACCGTCGCGGCGAGAAGGGCGCGCGCAACATCCTCCACGCGACCGATACGGGCGCCTGGTCCCTCTACGCCCGCGGGGGTGCGGAGGCCTCCGCCCATTACCACGCCCTCGCCACCGACTTCCTCGCCGACCTCTGCAAGGACGACGCCGGAGCGGTCTACTGCGATGCCCGCGAGCGGTTCCGCCGCTACACGTGGGAGCGCACGCGCATCGGGCTCCACGTCTCGCACCGGCCCCGGGCGCGGGAGGAGGCCGGGATCAAGGTGTGGGTCTCGAAGCTCAGCACCGTCCGGCTCATTGTCCGCACCGCCGAGGGCCGGACGGTGGTGGACCGCCGCGTCCAGATGGGCCGGGGCAGCCGCCGCTTCGGGTTCGTCCCGCGCCGTCACGGCAGGCACGAGGTCCGCGTGACGGCGGCCGGGCCCGGCGGCGCGAAGCCCGGCGTCGAGACCGGGACGATCCTCGTCCTGCGCTCGCAGGTGGAGGTCGACGCCGCCAAGCGCAAGAAGGCCGAGCGCGTGAAGCGGCAGGCGGCCGAGAAGAAGGCGACGGAGAAGGACGTGCCGTAGCGACCGCGGCGCAGGTCGAGCGTCGGCGCCGGGTGAGCGGGGCACCGGTGACCCTGCGCGATCCGAGCCGGCCCGGGCATTGGACGGATGTCCAAGAGCGGGACTGGCGCACCGCGGCGACCGTGCCGATACAGCTGTCATCGCCGTGTTCCTTCGTTGCCCCACCGGGGTGACGACGCTCGTCGTCGTCGCCGTCACTGCCCTCGCCCCCGCCGTCGCCGGCGCGGACGAACCGACGCCGGACTCGCCGCCCGGGCCGCCGTCGACCACCGCTCCGGTGCCCGTGCCGACCGTCGACGTCCCGGTGCTGCCGGCCCTCTCCACGCTCGCCTCCGAGGCGACGCAGACCATCGAGACCGCCGCCCACGAGGCCGACGAGCGCTTCCGCGCCGGCGAGCTGCGCCGCCTGCGCGACTCGACCACCCCCGAGGCGTCGGTGCGGCGGGCGTGGCTCACCCGCACGATCGACGACGTGACCGCCGCCCGGTATCGGACCGTCCTTGGGGACGCGCGCGCCGCCGCCGCGAATCTCGGCGGCCGCCGAGGGATCGAGCAGCGCGCCGCGCTGGGCCACGTCCTGAAGCTCGCCGCGCGCGGCCTTCTCACGACCGATCGGGTGACACCGGTCCTCCTCACCCTCGACCGCAACACGGGGTGGTGGGCGCGCCGCGGCGCTCCGCCCGCGGGGCAGAACGTCGTCCGTGGCGCCGATCCGCTCACGCTGCGCTACCTCCCCGGCCGCGGCCTCGTCCTGCACCAGCTCGGGTCGTGGGGACGCGTCGCCTCGCTCGCCGGGCGCTGCGTCGAGGACCGCGAGCGCTGCCCGCGCCGCCGGCTCGCCCGCACGATCGACCGCCTCGTCGCGCTCGGCGTCACGCGCGACGGCGCGCTGCGCTTCGAGTCCTACTTCGACTTCGGCGGCGCACGCTCCCCGTGGCTGAGCGGGATGACGCAGGGGACGGCGATCCAGGCTCTCGTCCGCGCCGCGAACGTCCTCCACGAGCCCGGCTACATCGCCACGGCGATCGAGGCGCTGGGCACGTTCGACCGTCGTGCCCCCGACGGCGTCGCCGTCGACGGGCCCGGCGACGGCGACCACTACCTCCTCTACTCCACCCAGCCCGGCCTGCGGGTCCTCAACGGGCACCTGCGCGCTCTCACCGGCCTGCGCGACCTCGCTCTGCTCGGCGAGTCCGGCCGTGCGCTGACGCTCTACCGCCGCGGGGAGCGCACCGCCCGTAGTGAGCTCGCGAGGGCCGACACGGGAGCATGGTCGCTCTACTCGGCGGGCGGCAAGGAGGCGAGCCTCCACTACCACGAGCTCGTCACGGGCTTCCTCTCCGATCTCTGCGATCGCCGGGCCGGCAAGCGCTACTGCGCCGCCGAGAAGCGCTTCCGCCGCTACGTCGACGAGCCGACGAAGCTCCGCGTCGACGTCCGGGCGCGCCCACGCGCGAAGTCGACCGTCGGCGTCGTCGTCGACGTCTCGAAGATCTCGCACGTTCGCGTGACGGTGACCGGCCGCGGACGCACCGTTCTCGACCGCCGCGCATCGCTCCCCCGCGGGAAGCACCGGTTCACGTTCGTCCCGCCGTTGCGGGGCCGGCACACCGTCCGTGTGAGCGCGGTCGGACCCGGCTCACCGCCTCCGGGGACCGCACGCGCCGCCGTCAACGTCCGCCGCTCCCAGGCCGAGGTGGACCGGGCCCGTGCCCGCGCGAAGGCGAAGGCCCGCGCGAAGGCGAAGGCGAAGGCGAAGGCCCGCGCGAAGGCAAAGGCGAAGGCCCGGGCCAAGCGCAAGGCCGCCGCGCAGGCCCGCGCGAGGGCAAAGGCCCGGGAGGAGGCGACGGCGAAGGCCCGCACCGATGCCGCGAACGCGGCC
>JBFIDS010000389.1:0-4051 GCA_041603715.1 Paraconexibacter sp.
GCCGTCGCAGGTCGCGCAGGAAAGCGTCCCGGTGGCCGCCCCGGTGGAGCCGGCGACACCGGCCCCGGCGCCCGCCGTGGAGCCCGCCGCGCCCGCTGCCGGTGACGGTGACGGCGACGTCGAGGGCGCCCGTCTCGTCGCGCTCAACATGGCGCTCAACGGGTCGCCTCGCGAGGAGACCGACGCCTACCTGCGGGACAACTTCGACCTCAACGACCGCGAGGCCCTCCTCGACGAGGTCTACGCCACCGTCGGCTGACCCGACCCCGATGGGGCTCGCCGCGGACCGCCGGGAGTGGGACGACCTCGCCCGGCGGGACGCGATGTGGGCCGTCTGCTCCAACGACGGGCGGCTCGGGAACTGGACGCCGGAGGAGTTCCTCGCCAGCGGCGAGGCGGAGGTCGGCGGGATCCTCGCGGGACTCGAGGGTGCGGGCCTCGCACCGCAGACGGGCCGTGCCCTCGACTTCGGGTGCGGACTCGGCCGCCTCACGCGCGCGCTGGCCGCGCGCTTCGACGAGGTCGTGGGGGTCGACATCTCGGCGGAGATGGTCGCGCGGGCGACCGCTCTGCACGCGAACCGGCCCAATCTGCGCTTCGTCGCCAACGCCCGAGCCGACCTCGAGGTCCTCGGCGAGCAGCGCTTCGACCTCGTGCTGAGCCTCATCGCGCTGCAGCACGTCTCCTCGGCCGACGCCGTCCGCGCCTACCTGGGCGAGCTCGCGCGGGTCGCCGCCCCGGGAGGCATCCTCGTCCTCCAGCTCCCCGCCCGCGTCGGGCGCCGCGTCAGCGGGCATCCCCTGCGTGCGCTCAACGCCGCGGTCCGCCGGCTCCCGTCGGTCCCCGATCCGGTCCTGCAGCGCCTCGTCCCGTACTCGATGTCCCTCACGGCGCTCCCCGAACCCGAGGTCCGCGACCTGCTCGCCGACGCCGGGGCGCCCGTGGTCACGGCGTTCGGGGACCGCCGGACCGGCTCGACGTCGGTGCCGAGCCTCGTCTACGTCGCCCGGCGGGGCTGAAGGCGTCCGCGCAGGGTCGGCTGCGAGCCGAGTTTCCGGCGTGGGGCGCGAAGTCGGGCAGGGACCGACCGACGGCGACGGCCCGTGTCGCATGGTCGTCGCATTTCGCCCTGCACAGGGGGAACATCTGTTCGGTTCGGTATCGTCAATCGCTCATGCCGCCGAGCAACAAGATCGTCGTCACGGGGGCCCGTGAGCACAATCTGAAGAACGTCGACGTGACGATCCCGCGGGACGCTCTCGTGGTCATCACGGGGCTCTCCGGGTCGGGGAAGTCCTCGCTCGCGTTCGACACGATCTACGCGGAGGGCCAGCGCCGCTACGTCGAGTCGCTGAGCGCCTACGCGCGTCAGTTCCTCGGCCAGATGGACAAGCCCGACGTCGACTCCATCGAGGGTCTGTCCCCGGCGATCTCGATCGACCAGAAGACGACCTCCCGCAACCCCCGCTCGACGGTCGGGACGGTCACCGAGATCTACGACTACCTGCGCCTCCTGTGGTCGCGCATCGGGCACCCGCACTGCCACATCTGCGGCAAGCCGATCAAGGGCCAGTCGACCGAGCAGATCATCGACCAGGTGATGGAGCTCGACGAGGGCACCCGCTTCATGGTGCTCGCGCCGATCGTGCGCGGGCGCAAGGGCGAGTTCGGGAAGGTCTTCGAGGAGCTGCGCGGGGACGGGTTCGCCCGCGTGAAGGTCAACGGCGAGCTGCGTATGCTCGAGGAGTCGATCGAGCTCGACAAGAAGTTCAAGCACGACGTCTCGGTCGTCGTCGACCGGCTCGTGATGCGCGGCGAGCTGCGCAAGCGCCTCGCCGACTCGATCGAGACCGCCGTCGCGCTCGCCGACGGCATGGTCGAGATCGAGATCCTCCCGCCGCGGGACGCGCCGGCGGATGGGCCGCGGACCATCCTCTTCTCCGAGAAGTTCGCCTGCCCCGACCACGGCCAGGCGATCGCGGAGCTGGAGCCGCGGATCTTCTCGTTCAACTCGCCGCACGGTGCCTGCGACCGCTGCACCGGGCTCGGGCACCAGATGGAGATCGACCCCGAGCTCGTCGTCCCCGATCCGTCCCTGTCGATCAACGACGGGGCGATCGCGCCATGGGCGGGGTCGAGCTCGAACTACTACGAGCAGATCGCCGCCGCGCTGGGCGAGGTCTACGACGCCGACCTCGACACGCCCTGGCAGGACCTCCCGAAGGAGGCGCAGGACGTGTTCCTCTACGGGACGGGTGGCGAGCGCGTCGGCGTGACGTACACGAACCGCTACGGGCGCAAGCGCTCGTACGCGACGCGGTTCGAGGGGGTCGTGTCGAACCTCGAGCGCCGCTACAAGGAGACGGACTCCGAGTACTCCCGCGAGAAGATCGAGGAGTTCATGTCCGTGCGTCCGTGCCCGGCGTGCAAGGGCTCGCGCCTGCGGCCCGAGTCGCGCGCCGTGCTCGTCGGAGGCATGGCGATCCACGAGTTCTGCAGCTTCTCCGTGCGACGCGCCCTCGTGTGGCTCGAGGAGGTCGAGCTGACCGAGACGGAGCGGCACATCGCCCGCCTGATCGTGCGGGAGATCGAGGAGCGGCTCACGTTCCTCGAGAACGTCGGGATCGGCTACCTGTCGATGGACCGCGCCGCCGCGACGCTGTCGGGCGGCGAGGCGCAGCGCATCCGCCTCGCGACGCAGATCGGCTCCGCGCTCGTCGGTGTCCTCTACGTGCTCGACGAGCCGTCGATCGGCCTCCACCAGCGGGACAACACGAAGCTCATCACGACGCTCGAGCGGCTCCGCGACCTCGGCAACACCGTGCTCGTCGTCGAGCACGACGAGCAGACGATGCGCGCCGCCGACCACGTCATCGACATGGGCGTCGGCGCCGGGGAGCACGGCGGCGAGATCGTCGCCCAGGGCACCGCGAAGCAGATCGAGAAGGTCCGGCGGTCGCTCACCGGGCAGTTCCTGTCCGGCAAGCAGATGATCGCGGTGCCCGAGACGCGGCGCAATGCGAGCGGGCACCTCGAGATCCGCGGCGCCAAGCAGCACAACCTCCGTGGCGTCGACGTGCGGATCCCGCTCGGCACGCTCACGTGCGTGACCGGTGTGTCGGGGTCGGGCAAGTCGACGCTCGTCAACGAGGTCCTCTACAAGGCGGTCGCCAACCGCCTGCACCGCGCGCGGACCCGGCCCGGCGCGCACACCGCGGTGCTCGGTCTCGACCAGCTCGACAAGATCATCCAGGTCGACCAGTCGCCGATCGGCCGCACGCCGCGGTCGAACCCCGCGACCTACACGGGCCTGTTCGACGTGATCCGCGACCTGTACTCCAAGACCCAGGAGGCGCGGGCACGCGGGTACAAGCCGGGGCGGTTCTCGTTCAACGTGAAGGGCGGCCGCTGCGAGGTCTGTCGCGGCGACGGCCAGATCAAGATCGAGATGCACTTCCTGCCGGACGTGTACGTGCCGTGCGAGCAGTGCCACGGCAAGCGCTACAACCGCGAGACGCTCGACATCCGCTTCAAGGGCAAGTCGATCGCCGACGTCCTCGACATGCCCGTCGAGGAGGCCGTCGAGTTCTTCGAGCACATCCCGAAGATCCGCCGGCGGCTCGAGACCCTCGCCGACGTGGGGCTCACCTACCTGCGTCTCGGCCAGCCCGCGACGACACTGTCGGGCGGCGAGGCGCAGCGGGTGAAGCTCGCGACGGAGCTGTCGAAGATCGCGACCGGCCGCACGCTGTACATCCTCGACGAGCCGACCACGGGCCTGCACTTCGCCGACGTGGAGCGGCTCCTCGACGTGCTGCACCGCCTCGTCGACCAGGGCAACTCCGTCGTCGTCATCGAGCACAACCTCGACGTCATCAAGACCGCCGACCACCTCGTCGACATGGGTCCCGAGGGCGGGGAGGAGGGCGGGATGGTCGTCGCCACCGGCACGCCGGAGGCGGTGGCCGCCGTCCCGGCATCGTCCACGGGGGCGTTCCTCGCCGATCTCGTCACGCCCCGTCCCGCGCCGGCGGCCGCCAAGAACGGCCGC
>JBFIDS010000390.1:0-4050 GCA_041603715.1 Paraconexibacter sp.
CGGGCGCGGGCGGTGGCGTGGGCGGCGGGGCGGGCGTGGGGGGCGGCTGCGGTTGCGGCTCGGGCTGGGGTGCCGGCTCCGCGGGCGTCGCCCGCTCGGTCCCGCCCGCCGTTCCGCCGTTCCCGTCTCCGCCGGGCGGGCCCTCGGCCGCGCCGTCCTCCGCGGTGGTCGTCGCCGGTTCGGGTTCGGCGTCCGGCGCGGGGACCGGGACGGTCGGGGTCGGCTCCAGCGGCGGCAGGCCCTTCCGGCGGCGCTCCCGGGCGTTGCGCTCATCGAGGATGCGGTTCGCGGCGAGGACGTAGTCCTTCCAGATGAGCGCCGGGAAGGTGCCACCGGCGACCGGCTCCCCTGCGAACTCGTTCTCCATCGGCTTGAAGCCCTCGGGGTACCCGACCCAGACCGCGACGGTCATCCGCTTCGTGAAGCCGACGAACCAGGCGTCGCCGAAGTTCTCGGTGGTCCCGGTCTTGCCGGCGGCGAACTCGCCGATCGCGGCGCGCTTGCCGGAACCCTGCGTGAGGACCGTCGACATGATCTCCGCCGTCGTCTTCGCGACGCCGCGGGGCAGCACGCGCCGGAGCTTCTTCTCGTTCTCCTTCACGCAGGGTCCATCGAGGAGCTTCACGCAGGCCTCGTCCTCCATCCTCTCGACGGAGCGGATCGCCACCGGCCCCTGCATCGACGTGCCGAGCGTGCCGTGGACACGCAGGCCACCGGTCGCGAGCGTCTGGTAGGCGTGGGCGAGGTCGAGCGGCGTCACGCCCTGCTCGAGGCCGCCGAGCGTCATCGCGTAGTTCGTCGAGACGGGGGTGCGGATCCCCATCCGCCGTGCGAGGCGCGAGACCTTGTCGGTCCCGATCCGGATCCCCGCGGCGGAGTACACGGCGTTGTCCGAGAACGTGAGGCCGCGCGCGAGCGTCGAGGTGCCGGCGTAGGCGTCGTCGAAGTTGTTGACGACGAACTTCTCCTTGCCGCCCGAATTCGGGACGGTGAACTCGCGCTTGCGCGAGGGGAACGTCGTTCCCGGCCCGAGGCCCTGACGCAGCGCCTCGGCGAGGATGAACGGCTTGAACGCGGAGCCCGGCTGGCGCTGACCCTGGGTGGCGAGGTTGAACGGCTCGGTCTTGAAGTCGCGTCCCCCGACCATGGCGCGGACCTCGCCGGTGTCGTTGTCGATGGCGACGAGCGACGCCGTCGGCCCGGTCGGGTTGGCGAGGTGTCGGCGGACGGCCGCGACGGCCTGCTCCTGCAGGTCGAGGTCGAGCGTGGTCCGGACCTCGATCCCGCCCTCGAAGGCACGCCGTGCGCCGAACCGGTCGACGAGCTGCTGGCGGACCCACGAGGTGAAGTACGGAGCCTTGGACTCGACGCGCGGCGGCTCGATCTCGCCGTCGACGAGGGGTTCGTTGATCGCGCGCCGATGCTCGGCCGCGCTGAGCCGGCCCTGGGCGAGCATGTTGTCGAGGACGAGATCGCGTCGCACTCGGGCCGCGCGGGAGTCGACCTGCGGGTCGTAGCGGGACGGCGAGGCCACGATCCCGGCGAGCAGCGCGGCCTCGTGAGGCTGAAGCTCCTTCGCACAGGGACGCTCGAGCGTCCCGCAGTCCGCGTGGTCGGGGTCGTTGCCGAAATAGGTCCGGGCCGCGGCCTCGACCCCGTAGGCGCCGGCACCGAAGTAGATCGAGTTGAGGTACTCGCGGAGGATCTTCTCCTTCGACCACTGGCGGGTGAGGTGGAAAGCGAGCGCCGCCTCGCGAAGCTTCTGGAAGACGGTGCGCTCGTTCTGGGCCTCGAGCGCGTTCTTCACGAACTGCTGGGTGATCGTCGAGCCGCCCTGGCGCGCGCCGCCCTTGACGACGTCGTTGACGAACGCCCGGGCGATGCCCCGCAGGTCGACGCCGCTGTTCTCGTAGAAGCGCTGGTCCTCCACGGCGATGATCGCGAACTTCATCATCGGCGAGATATCGGAGTCCCGCGGGAGGATGATGCGGTTCTGGTTGCTCGCGAGCAACCCGATCTCACGCCCGCGGATATCGACCATCTTCGAGTTCCGGGCGCCGCCCTTCTCGCGGTACTCGGGTCGGTTCTCGAGGTCGGGGAGGTCGGCGGCGACCGCCATCATCATTCCGAAGACCGTCGAGACGATCGCGAGGAGCGAGAGCGGGACGAGGAGCAGGAAGAGCCGCAGCCACTTGACCTTCGGCCGCCGTCGCGGAGTCGCCTCGTCCTGCTCGGACACGAGGTGGAGGGGTGACGGGGTGTGGGGCGGGCGCTCTGAGTCGCTCATTGTCGGTCTCGACGTCGGACGGACCGTCGTTCCGGGCGGTGCGCACCAGTGCGCAAAGGGGCTTCCGGGACGTGGGCGGCAACCGGTCCCGGGGCGGCGGAGTCTACCATCGGGTCCCATGTCCGACGCCTCGTCCAGCGCCGCCTTCCTGACCCGCAACACGGTGGCGGACCTCCCGGACGGGGCGCTCGTCCGTCGCCTCGAGACCGCCGAGCGCGAGGGTCGCCCGCTGAGGGTCAAGCTCGGCCTGGACCCGACCGCGCCGGACCTCCATCTCGGGCACACCGTGGTCCTCCAGAAGCTACGGGAGTTCCAGGACCTCGGCCACGTCGTCGTTCTGATCGTCGGGGACTACACCGCACGCGTCGGCGACCCGAGCGGGCGGTCGTCCACGCGCCCCGCCCTGTCGCCCGAGGAGATCGACGCGCACGCGCGGACCTACCAGGACCAGGCGTTCCGGGTGCTGCGTGACGACCCGGATCTCCTGGAGGTCCGGTTCAACGGGGAGTGGCTCGACATGCGGATGGACGAGCTCTTCGCCCTCGTGCGCACGACGACCATCGCCCAGCTCCTCGAGCGCGACGACTTCGCGAAGCGGTTCGGGGCGCGACAGCCGATCTCCGTTCTCGAGCTCCTCTACCCGCTGCTGCAGGCGTACGACTCGGTCGCCGTGCGCTCCGACGTCGAGCTCGGGGGGACCGACCAGACGTTCAACCTCCTCCTCGGCAGGGACGTCCAGCGCCACTACGGGCAGCCGGAGCAGTGCGTCCTCACCGTCCCGATCCTGCCCGGCGTCGACGGCGTCGAGAAGATGTCGAAGTCGCTCGGCAACCACATCGGAGTGACCGACCCGCCGTCCGAAGTCTACGGCCGGACGCTCAGCCTTCCCGACGAGGCGATGCCCGAGTGGCGCCGCCTCCTCGCCGTCGACGACCCGCCCGCGGGCGCGAGCGCGCGCGATGGGAAGCGCGCGCTGGCGCGGGCGCTCGTCGAGCGCTTCCACGGCGCGGAGGCGGCCGCCCGCGCGGAAGCCGACTTCGACCGCGTCTTCGTCGCCCGCACGGTCCCGGACGACGTCCCGGACCATCTCTTCACCGGGAGCGACGGCGTCGCCCACCTGCCCGCGGTGATCGCCGAGGCGTTCGGGCGCTCGCGGGGCGATGCGCGGCGTCTCCTCGCGGCCGGCGGCGTGAAGCTCGACGGCGAGCCGCTCCCCGCGGAGCCGCTCGACCGCCCCGTGGCCGACCTCGATGGTCGCGTGCTCCAGGTCGGCAAGCGTGCGTTCGCGCGCCTCCGCGCCGCCCCCTGAGCCGCGTCGGTTGGCCCCAGGAGGGGCCACGACGCACGCTGCGGCGCGCCCCGCTATATTTCCGCGCCGCCGGTCAATCAGCACAGCCGAGCGAGACGGGAACGAGCTTCCCATCTCCCCGCAGAAGTGCTATCGTGACCGGTCCGTTGCCCGGGGCCACAATCCCGGGCGCGTCTCTGAGAGGGAGTCCCCCTCCAGCGTGAGGCGCGGCGGTCTTTGACAACTCAACAGCATGCGCACCTTCAACCGAGAAATCGGCGAGAGGTGTGCGTCCAGGTTCGACCCGCCGTCCTTTCGAGGGTCGGCGGGCCTGAGAAATAATGAGAAGTACCCTGTCATGCACGACGTCCGATTGTGTATCGGGCGTCATCGCAGTTCCATGACAGACTCTTTGTGACGAGTGGCCGCTTCGGCGTCCGCTCAGGCAGTTCTTCACGGAGAGTTTGATCCTGGC
>JBFIDS010000391.1:0-4044 GCA_041603715.1 Paraconexibacter sp.
GTCGCCGCGAGCCGGTCGGCCGACGCCAGCACGGCGAGCCCGTGCAGTCCCTCGATGACGACGAGCTCGTACGACCCTGGTGCGTCAGCGAGGAAGTCCTCGATGGCGGTGCGGACCCCGTTGCGCGGGCCGCCCTCGTGCGTCGCGTTCCACAATGTCGCGTTGAGCCCGTCCGGGCCGAGGTCCGACCGCCCCGGGACTGTGCCCGCGCGGGCACAGTCGTGGCGGTGCTCGGCGGGAACCGACGTCGGGTCGTAGTACAGGTCGCGCCGCCCGTACGGCCACCCGACGTCGTGGGCGAGCAGGAGCGCCGTCGGCACGCCGGCCCGCGCAGCGCCGTCGGCGAGGAGCTGGAGCTCGTGGCGGACCGTGTACCAGTTGTGGTCGCCGTCGATGAGGACGGCGTCGGCGGGCGCGAGCCCGGGCAGGACGTCGAGGCTCCGTCGCCGGTGGACGCGCAGGCGCGCACCGTGTTCGAGCTCCCACCGGCCGACGTCGAAGCGGGGGGTGGGGTCGATCGCCTCGACGACGCCGCCGAAGCGGGCGGCACGATCGAGGAGGAGCCCCGTCGTGCGTCCCTGCTCGGCGCCGATCTCGACGATCCGTCGCGCGCCGGCGGCGTCGAGGAGCGGCGCGATCACCGCCGTCCAGAACGGGTGCATCAGCCGGACGCTCCCGCGCCCGCCGCGACGCCCTCGTAGAAGTCGGCCATCACGGGGAACGTGCGGTCCAGGGCGTAGCGTTCCTCGACGGTCGCCCGGGCCGCGGCCCCGAGCGTCGCGCGCGCGCCCACCGGGTCCTCGAGGACCTCGAGCGCCCGCTGCGCGATCCCGGCATCGTCGAAGAACCCGCAGAGCCGGCCGTTCTCCCCGTCGGTGATGACCTCGCGCACCGGCGCCGTGTCGGAGCCGATCAGCGGCGCCCCGCACGCCATCGCGTTCAGGCACGACCAGCTCAGGACGAACGGCACCGTGAGGTAGACGTGGAGATCGGTGAGGCCGAGGAGCTGCACGAGCTGCTCCGGCCGCACCCGTCCGACGAAGTGGATGCGGTCGAGGTCGTAATCGTCCTGCGCGAGGACGTGGTCGCGGAAGGACCGCCCGCCGGTGTGCGCGAGGTCACCGCCGTAGGCGACCTCCTCGCTGCCGACGACGACGACTCTCACGCGCGGGTCCGCGTCGCAGATCCGCTTGGCGGCCCGCATGAACACGTCGAAGCCGCGCATCATCTCCAGCCCCCGGGAGACGTAGGTGACGAGGCGCTCCCCGGGTGCGAGGACGAGGTTGCCGATCCGGCGCTCGGTCGTCGTGCCATCGACGGGCTCCGCGGGCGGGCGCCAGAACGCGGTGTCGATGCCGTCGTGGATCGTGCGCAACTTCGGCGCGTAGGCGCTCGGCATGAGCGACCGCTGGTACTCGGTCGGCGAGTAGCCGGCCGCGCAGTACTCGAGGTCGAGCAGGATCATCGCGTTGCGCGCAGGGCTTCGCAGCCGGTCGACCTCCGCGACGGGCACGTCGGGACGGAAGTCGAGGTCGGAGTCCTGGGGCCGGTAGAAGTACTCGAAGTAGTTGACGACCGGCACGCCGGGGTAGAGCTCGCGCAGGAACAGCGTCGACCCCCAGCCGGAGTGCCCGACGATGAGGTCCGGGCGGATCGCCGCGCTCACGGGCCGCAGTGCCTCGTAGACGCCGGCGGCGTGCCACACGCCGTTCTCGAACGTCCGCGAGAGGTAGTGCGTCGCCTCGCTCGCCGCACCCCGGGGGCGGTACTGCACGTTCGCGACGCCGCTCACGGTGCCGGGCGGCTTCTCGGAGACGAACGTCGCCGTCCAGCCGCGTTCGGCGACCCCCCGCGCGGCGAGGTGCCCGAACTGCGCGGGGAAGTTCCGGTGGACGAACAGGACGTGCACGCGGCCCCACCCTAGAGGTGGGACCACGGCCGTACGCCCAGAAGGAAAAGTCTTCGGTACCGGTGCGGTCGACCCGTGCCAGCCTTCCGCCGGGACTGCGCACCCGGCCCCGTGACTCCGCCCACGACCCATCCCCGTCCCACCCTGCCCGCGCCCCTCCTGGGGCGCGACGGCCGCATCGTTCCCGCGGGCGATCGCGTCAGCGTCGAGGTGGCTGCGCTCGGCGCCCGCGCGTCGGTCCCCCGCCGCGCGCGGGGCTGGATGGTCGCGTGCGTCGACCCCGGACACGCGGTCGCCGCGCCGACGCACTGGGCGGTCCTCGAGGTCGCGCCGCAGGGCATCGCCGCCGCGCTCGGCTGGCTCGCGACGGCCCCCGAGGCCCGCGGCCTGCCGATCGCCTTCGCGGGTGCCGGCCCCTGCGGCCGGGCGGCCGCCCTCGCCGCGACCGCCGCCACCGGCCCGCTCGCCGCCGCACTCGTGCTCGACGAGGACCCGGTCGACACCGGGGGGCCGCGCCGACCCGTCGTCCTCACCCCCACGTACATCCTCGCCCGCGACGGTGCCGACGGGCTGGACGCCGCCCTCGCCGCCGACGGCACGGCACCGCTCGCGCCTGGTCCCGCCGTGGCCGGACCCAACCACGCCGCGCGCCGCGACCTCTCCCGCGTCCTTTCCCGCCGGCTGCGCCGCGCCGAGCGCGCGCGACGCCACGCCCCGGTCGACCCGCGGACACGCCGCGCGATCACGGCGCTGTCGGCGGCACTCGTCGCGATGGTGTCGGCGGGCGTCGGCGCGACGGCGGCGAGCGCGGCCGTCACGTCGAACTTCGACTCCCTGACCGGCATCCTCGCGGTCGAGACGAACAGCTCGAACGACGGCGTGACGATCGACTGCAACAGCAGCAACGTCCGGGTCAACGGCGGGATCGTCGTCACCGGCGTCAGCGGTTGCGCCGCCGTCACGGGCATCACCGTCGAGAACGAGAACTTCGGGAACGACACGATCGACCTGTCGGGCGTCGTCCAGGGGGCGGGGCCGACGACGTTCCAGAACATCGCGGCCCGGGGCGTGACCGTCAACGGCGGCTTCGGCAACGACTCGATCCGCGGGCCCGACATCCCCAACTACGGCGCCGGCGAAGCGTCGTTCCTCGACGCCGGTGCGGGCGACGACACGGTCATCGGCGGCACCGGGAACGATGTCGTCCGGGGCGGAGGCAACAACGACTTCCTCGCCGGCAACGGCGGGCAGAACACGATCGACTACTCGGCCTTCGGCGGTGCGGTCGTCGTCGACCTCGGTGCGGGGACGGCGACGGGCGAGGGAACGGACGTCGTCGTCGGGTTCCAGCACGCGAACGGGGGTACCCAGGGGGACAGCATCGTCGCCGGGGTCGCGGCGACGACGCTCGTCGGCAACGGGGGCAACGACACGCTCGTCGGTGCCTCCTCCGGGGCGAGCACCCTCGCCGGCGGCGATGGCAACGACAGCCTGTCGGTCATCGCGCTCGCGGCGACCGTGGACAGCCTCACCGGCGGCGACGGCCACGACACGCTGAACGCGCTCGCCGGTGCGGACACCCTCGTCGGCGGCGTGGGCGACGACAGCCTGAACGGCGGCACCGGGATCGACTCGATGCTCGGCGACGCCGGGAACGACACGCTCGACGCCCGCGATGTCGGCGACACCGTCCACGGCGGCGCCGACCTCGACATCGCCGACTACGGCAATGCGAGCGGGCCGGTGTCGCTGCGCGGCCAGGCGCCCAGCGACTACGAGGGTCGCGAGCTCACCTCGATCGAGGGCGTCTTCGGGTCGGCGTTCGCCGACACGCTGCGCGGCGGGGGATCGGGCACGAACCAGTGGCGCACCATCCGGGGCGGCGACGGCGCCGACACGATCACCGGAATCCTCGGCAGCAGCTCCCTCGCAGGCGGTCCCGGCGCCGACAACGTCGCCGGCCCGAACGTGCCCGGACTGTCGACGGTCCACGGCGACGCCGGCGATGACACGCTCAGCACGAGCGGCGGGACGGCGTTCATCACCGCGGTCGTCGACGGCGGCGCCGACGACGATCTCATCAACGCGAGCGTCGCCTCGACGCTGCTGGGCGGCAGCGGCGCGGAGCACGCCTA
>JBFIDS010000392.1:0-4040 GCA_041603715.1 Paraconexibacter sp.
GACCCCCACGGCGCGCGCGGCCGCGAGCGCGGCGAGGGCGTTCGCGCGCATGTGGGCGGAGTCGAGCGGCACTCCCGCCGCCTGCGGGTGGACGTCCCCGAGGTCGTCGAGGTCGCCCCCGGGACCGACGCGCACGACGACGAGGTCGTCGCGCAGGTGGGGCTCGAGGAGCGGCTCGCCGGCGGGGACGATCGCCGTGCCCCCGGGACGCAGCCCGTCGAGCAGCTCGCCCTTCGCCCGGGCGACCGCCTCGACGGAGCCGAGCAGCTCGAGGTGGACGGGCCCCACGTTCGTGACGATGGCGACGTCGGGCTCGGCGATCCGCGCGAGCTCTGCGATCTGGCCCTCCCCGCGCATCGCCATCTCCAGGACGAGGACCTGCGTCCCGTCGGGGGCGGCGACGACGGTGAGGGGCAGCCCGATCTCGGTGTTGAAGTTCTCGCGGGTGGAGACCGTCGCACGGTGCGGGGCGACCATCGCGGCGAGGAGGTCCTTCGTCGACGTCTTGCCCGTGGACCCGGTGATCCCGACGACGACGGCGCCGAGCTCGCGCCGCCAGGACGTGGCGAGCGCCTGGAGCGCCCGCAGCGGGTCGGAGGCGGCGAGGACGACGCCGGCGCCGGCCTCGACGGCGGCGTCGGCGTGCTCCTCGGCGACGAGGGCGCCCCAGGCCCCGGCCCGCAGCGCGGCGGGCGCGAATTTCCCGCCGTGCGCGCTCTCCCCCGCCAGCCCGACGAAGAGGTCACCGGGACCGGCCTCCCGCGAGTCGATGACGGCGCGGGCGGGCCCGGTCTGCAGGCCCTCGGGTGCGCCGGCGACCCGCGCTCCCGCCGCAGCCGCGATCCATCCGGGCGGCCGGTTCCTCATCGGGACCCCCGGGCGCCGGAGGCGGAGGGCCGGGCGCGCAGCGCCTCGCGGGCCACCGTCACGTCGTCGAAGGGGATCTTGCGGCCGTCCGCGAGCTCCTGGCCCTGCTCGTGGCCCTTCCCGGCGATCACGACGACGTCACCGGGACGGGCGAGCCCGACCACCCGGGCGATCGCCGCGCGGCGGTCCTCGACGATCTCCACCCCGTCGCGCGCGGGGATGCCGGCCACGATCTCCGCGAGGATCGCCTCCGGGTCCTCGGAGCGGGGGTTGTCGCTCGTCACGACGACGGTGTCCGCGAGACGCGCGGCGATCTCGCCCATCCGCGGCCGCTTCGCGCGGTCGCGGTCGCCGCCGCAGCCGAAGACGCACAGGACCCGGTTGCCCTCGGCGAGCGGCCGCGCGGCGGAGAGGACGTTCTCGAGCGCATCGGGGGTGTGGGCGTAGTCGACGAGGACCCCGAAACCCTGCCCGTCGTCGACGGGCTCGAACCGGCCGGGGACCCGCGCGGCCGTGCGCAGGGCCTCCTCGATCGTGGCGTCATCGACCTCGAGGAGCCGGGCGGCGGCGATCGCCGTGAGCGCGTTGAGGACGTTGAAGCGGCCCGGGAGCGGGATCGTCCACCGTCGTCCCGCGGCCACGAACGTGGTGGCGGTGAACGTCGAGGCGACCTCGGTCGCCCGCAGGTCCACCCCCGGCGCGTCGATCGCGACCGTGACGAGCCGTCGACCGGCCGCGCGGAGGTCGTCGGCGAGGCGTGCGCCATACGAATCCTCGACGCACACGACGCTCGCCGCGGGCGGGACGGCGTCCGTCCCCGGGTCCGGGAGGAAGAGCGCGCGCTTGGCGGCGAAGTACTCCTCCATGTCCGGGTGGAAGTCGAGATGGTCCTGGCTCAGGTTGGTGAAGACGGCGACGGCCCAGCGGATCGCGTCGGTCCGGCGCAGCGCGACCGCGTGCGAGCTCACCTCCATGACGCAGTCCTCGTCCCCCGCCTCGCGCATCGCGGCGAAGAGCCGCTGGAGGTCGATCCCCTCCGGCGTCGTGCGCACCGCCTCGGTCTCCACGCCGCCGACGACCTGCGTGACCGTCCCGAGCATCCCGGTCGCGCGCCCGGCGTACTCGAGGATCGCGCGGACGAGGTGCGCCGTCGTCGTCTTGCCGTTCGTGCCGGTGATGCCGGTCATCCGCAGCGTCGCGGTGGGGTCGCCGTGCAGCCGCGCGGCGGCGGGCGCCATGGCGGCGCGGACGTCGTCGACGACGACCTCCGGCACGCCGAGTCCCAGCGGATGGTCGACGACGAGCGCGCTCGCCCCGCGCGCCACCGCGTCGGGCGCGAAGTCGTGCCCGTCGCGCGTGAACCCGCGCACGCAGAAGAAGACCGTCCCCGGGACGACGGCGCGGTTGTCGTAGGCGAGCGCCCGCACCTCGACGGGCGGGGCGTCGCGGGCGGCATCGCCGATCACCTCGCGCAGCGTCATGCGGGCGTGAGTCTCGCAGACCGAAAGGCGGCGGGACGTGTCGTTTCTCAGCGCGGGGGGACGCGGAGATAGCTGAGGCCGAACGAGGCGATCTTTCCGAAGGCGGGCGCCGCGACGTCCCCGCCGTAGATCGCCCCCTGCGGCTCGTCGACCATGACGCTCACGAGGAGCCGGGGCTTCTTCGCCGGCGCGAAGCCGACGAAGGAGGCGACGTAGCGGGACTTCGAGTACTCGCCCGTCTTCTCGTCGACCTTGTTCGCCGTGCCGGTCTTGCCGGCGAGCTCGTAGCCGCTGATCGAGACCTCGGCTGCCGTGCCGCCGGGGGCGAAGACGCCTTCGAGCATGCTCCGGACCTCACGCGCGGTCGTCGTGCTGATGATGCGCTTGCCGGGCGGGTGCGAGGCGCGCTCCTCGCCGACCGAGCGCACGATGCGCGGGGCGCGTAGCACGCCGTCGCCGGCGATCGCCGCGTAGGCGGCGGTCATCTGGAGCGGCGTGACCGAGATGCCCTGGCCGATCGGGAGGTTGCCCATCGACGAGCCCGAGTACTCCTCGACGGCCGGCACGATCCCGCGCTCCTCCCCCGGGAGCCCGGAGCCCGTCGGCGTGCCGAAGCCGAACCGGCGCACCCACTTGTCGAAGCCGGCCTTCTCCAGCGTGAGCCCGACCTTGATGGAGCCGACGTTGCTCGACTGGGCGAGGATCGCCGACGTCGAGAGGGTGATCGGGCCGCGCGGGTGGGACTCCCCGATGGTGCGGTCGGCGACCTGGATCTGCGGCGGCAGGTCGAAGGTCGTGTCGGGGGTGACCTTGCCGTCCTGGAGGGCGCCCGCGACCGTGAACGCCTTGAACGTCGAACCCGGCTCGTAGGTGTGGCCGACGGCGCGGTTCTGCTGGGCGTAGGCGGGGGCGTCGCCGGGGCGGTTCGCGTCGACGCGCGGCCAGTTGGCCATCGCGAGGACCTCGCTGTTGCGGGGGTCCATGACGATCGCCGTCGCGCCCTTCGGCCGGTACGTCGCGCCGACGTCCGCGAGGACGCTCTCGACCTTGTCCTGCAGCGCGGCGTCGATCGTGAGGGCGAGCGTCTTCCCCGGCTGGGGGGCCACGGCGTCGCGGATCTCGATCGGGTCGCCGAGCGCGTCGCGCACGGTGCGGCGCTCGCCGTTACGGCCCGCGAGCGCCTCGTCGTAGAGGAACTCGAGGCCGGCCCGGCCGACGTCGGTCGGCGAGTCGTCGGCCTGGCCGAGCACGCCGAGGACCTGGCTGGCGAGCCACTCGCGCGGGTAGACGCGCCGGCTGCCCGGTGCGAGGTCGATGCCCTCGATCCCGAGCGAGTCGATCTTCTCGGCGATGTCCCCGGGGACCTTGCGGGCGAGGTAGACGAAGCCGGTGTCGCGTCGGGCGAGCTTCGCGGCGAGCTCGTCCTCGGGGAGCTGGAGGAGCGGTGCGAGACGGGCGGCGGTCGCGACCGGGTCCTTGACGAGGTACGGGGTTGCGCTGATGTCGTCGGCGGGCTCCGAGACGGCGAGCTCGACCCCGTGGCGGTCGACGATCGAGCCGCGCCGGGCGGGCACGGTCTCGTCGACGGTCTGCTGCGTCGCCGCGGCGGCGGCGAGCCCGTCGCCCTCGACGACCCCCAGCCACATCGCGCGCAGGAAGGCCGCGCTGAGGAGCACGAGGAAGGTCGCGAAC
>JBFIDS010000393.1:0-4016 GCA_041603715.1 Paraconexibacter sp.
CACCGCACGCCGCGAGCAGCGTCGCGAGGCTCACGGCGCCCACCCCGGCGAGCGCCTCGCGCCGGGAGACGCGGCGCGTGCGGGACGGTGCCTCGCGATCGGTCGACGAGGCGGGGACGCGGGGTTCGGGCGACATTCGTGGACCGTAGGTGCTCGCAGCGTGGCTGTCGAGACCGCCGCGGTGACCGCTCGGGCGCCTCCCAGCCGGCACCCAGAACGCCCCGCGGCGGTGAACGTCAGACCGGGACGTCGGGGTAGTCGGGCACGAGGCGGCGTGACCACGCGTCGCTCGCGGAGTGCGCCGCCACGGTCTCCCTCAACGAGGAGAACGCGCCGAGCATGCGCACGCTCGGCGCGATCTGGCAGTCCGCCGCGGTCGGGCGCTCACCGCCGAGCGTCCCTTCGGCGAGCAGCTCGTCGACGCGCGAGAGGTGGGCATCGACCTCCGCGCGGTCTCGTGTCGTCACGTCGGGGGAGGCTCCGGCGAGGCGGGCGAACAGGCGCGAGACCGGCGCGAGCGCGACCGCGGTCACACCGGGGGCGGGGAACGGTGTCGCCTCGTCGGCGAACCACCGCCGCACGGAGTGGGAGTCGCTGAGCCCGCGCCGGATCAACCGCCGCGGGACCGGCTGCAGGACCTCGTCGCCCCACCGCTCCGCCTCCTCGACAAGTGCGCGCCGCTCGGGATCGGGTGGGTAGATCCCCGCGTCCGGGCGCAGTTCGTGAACGAGCCGGGCGATCGCGCGGCTCGATGTCGCACGCCGTCCGTCGTCGGTCTTCAGCGCCGGGACCGTCGCGGAGCGAAAGCCCGCCGCGCGGAGCAGGAGCGGATGGGCTCCGGCGAGGAGCATTCGCGTCTCGTGCGGGATCTCGGCCGCGTCGAGAAGCAGCCGCGCCGTGAGAACGGGATGTGAGAGCGGGATGGCATAGAGCGTCGCGGTCATGGGCGGAACCTAGACCGCGCGGCCCGCCTCCTGCCAGTACTCGTCGCGCAGCGCGCGCTTGAGGACCTTGCCGGCGGGGGACCGCGGCAGCTCGCGGAAGAACACCTGCTTGGGCGACTTCACCGACCCGAGCTTCGCCTTGCACTCGGCGCGCACCTCATCCGGGTCGAGCTCCTCGGCCCCGGGCTTCATCTGGACGACCGCGGTGACGACCTCGCCCCACTGCTCGTCGGGCAGTCCGATCACGGCGACGTCGGCGACGCCCTCCATCGCGTGGATCGTCTGCTCGATCTCCGACGGCCAGACGTTGAAGCCGCCCGTGATGATCATGTCGCGCAGGCGGTCGACGATGTAGACGTACCCGGCCTCGTCCATGCGCCCGACGTCGCTCGTCCCGTGCCACCCGCCCGGGCGCCGCGTGGACTCGGTCTGCTCGGCGTCCTTGTAGTAGCCGGGCATGACGATCGAGCTGCGGACGACGATCTCGCCCGTGCCGCCCTCCGGGAGGATGTTGCCGTCGTCGTCCATGATCGCGACCTCGGCGACGAGCGACGGGCGACCCGCGCTCGCGAGCCGCTCCGGGGCGTTCTCGAGGGCGTCGGCGTGCTCCTGCGGCGTCATGACGGTGAGGATCATCGGCGCCTCGGCCTGGCCGAAGGTCTGCGTCATCACCGGCCCGAAGACGTCCATCGCCTCCTTGAGCTTGCTCACGCTCATCGGGGCGGCGGCGTAGATGAAGTGCCGCAGGGAGGAGTAGTCGAAATCCCGGACGTTGTCCTGTGCGAGAAGCGAGTAGATCGCCGTCGGCGGGAGGAACATGCGGGTGATGCGGTGGTGCTCGATCGATCGCAGGAGCTTCTGCGGGTCGACGCCGTCGTGGACGACGACCGTGCCGCCGCGCGCGAAGACGGGGAAGCAGATCGGTCCTGCGGCGTGGGTCATCGGCGCCGCCATGGCCATGATCGGCGGGGACTCGGGCTCGGGCATGTGGCCCGCGAAGCCGAGGTTCATCAGCTCCGCCATGAGGTGCGTGATCTGCACCGCCTTCGAGCGCCCCGTCGTGCCGCCGGTCGGGAACAGGATCGGGGTGCCGGCCGGGTCGTGCTCGGGGAGGGGGACGCGCGTCCCCTCCGGGGCCATCCAGTCGGCGAGGAGGGGGTCGCCGTCGGTGCCGCCCTCGGTGAGCGCGATGGCGGTGTGGATCTGCGGCAGCGCGGCGCGGATCTCGCCGACCATGGCGGTGAGGGACGGGTGGTAGAAGAGCAGCTCGCACTCGGTGAGGTCGAGGAGCGCGATGAGATCCTTCGGGACGGCCCGGGTGTTGAGCGGGACCCACGAGCAGTCCGCGCGCAGCGCTCCGAGGATGCAGACGAACGCCATCGGCGCGTTGGGCGACAGGACGCCGATCTTGCGCCCCTTGCCGAGCCCGGCCTCGTGGAGGGCTGCGGCGATCCGGTGCGAGGCCTCGGAGACCTCGCGGTACGTCATCGCCTCCGCGTCGTCCGCGGTGAGGAAGCAGTGGCCGTCGGGCGACAGGCGCACGCCCCGGTCGAACGTGTCGATGAGGTGCATGGCGCGATCCTCCTCGATCGGGTCGCACGGCCGCCACCGGGAGTTCACCCACGCCGGGGTTTCGCGTTTGTGACGATCCGACAGTCGGCCGGGGCCCGGGGGGCCGAGCCTGCGGCCGTCGCGCCCTCTACCCTTGACGGTCGATGTCCGAGGCAGGGTCCAAGACGGTCACGCCCGAAGGGATCCGGGATGGGGATCCGTTCGCGTTGCGGGGGTTGTGCCGGCGCCGGTCGGGTTCCGTGCTGGACTACGCGCGGACGGTGTGCGCGCCCGAGGGGGCGATCGAGGCGACGGCCGAGGCGTTCGCCCGCTTCCGGGCCGCGGTGGCCGCCGCCGAGGATCCGCGCAGCCTCCACCCCGAGACCCTCCTCCTCGGCTGCACGCGTCACGCGGCCGCCGCGCTCGTCCGGCCGGCCGGCGGGCTGCCGGAGTGCCCGTCGATGCCGATGCTGTTCGTGGGGCGCCGCGAGGGGATGCTCACCCCGGCCGAGGTCCAGTTCCTCGGCCAGCACCTCATCCACTGCCCGGCCTGCCGGACCCTCGACGCGGCGTTCCACAAGGCCGAGCACATCTACCGCCAGCCCCACCCGGCGGATCCGCCGCCCGAGGTGGAGGCCCGGGTCATGGCGGCGCTCGTCGCCGCGGCGCCGGTGACGTGGGTCGACCCCGACGCGCCGGCGGCCGAGGTCGCGCCGCCCGTGGCGCCCGAACCCGAGCCCGAGCCCGAGGATGAGCGCGCGCCGTGGGACGAGGCGGAGGACGAGGCCCGCGAGGCGGCCGCCGCGGCCGCCGCTCGCCCGACGGCGCCGTCCCCCGACGAGGCGATCACCGACGAGCCCTACGGCGCAGACGTCGAGCCCCGTGGGGACGACGACCCGTACGTCGCCGACGCCGACGCCGACGCCGGGCCTGACGTGGCCGCCGAGCTGGACGCGGACGCCGAGCCGGACGCGGACGCCGAGCTGGACGCGGACGCCGGGCCTGACGCGGCCGCCGGGACGTACGCGGATGCCGGGACGTACGCGGATGCCGGGACGTACGCGGATGCCGGGCCTGACGCGGATGCCGCGCCGGATGCGGACGACGAGCTGTACGCGGACGACGAGCTGTACGCGGACGACGAGCCGTATGCGGACGAGCCGTCCACCGCTGAGCACGCGGCGCTCGGGGCCCGCCCGGCGGACGACGACGCGTCGTACGGCGAGGACCCGATCCCGGTCGAGGAGCCGACGGCCGTCCGTCCGCCCGAGGCCGTCCTCGCCCCCGCGGCGGGTCCGCTGCCCGCCCCGCGCGGACACCGCCTCGGGCTCCTGCCGCGCATCGTCGCCCCCGCCGCGATCCTCACGATCGCGGCGACGGGCGCGATGGCCTACGCCGGCGTGTTCGGCGGCGTCGAGGGCGAGCCCGCCCGCGGGACCGACGGCCTCCCGGCTCCCGCGCCCCCGAAGCGGGCGCCGATCGCGAGCGAGGCCGAGCAGAAGAGGGCCGCGGAGGCGTTTC
>JBFIDS010000394.1:0-4006 GCA_041603715.1 Paraconexibacter sp.
CCGCCCCACCCGGTCGCTCAGAAGCCGTTGTCGACGTGCCAGGCGTTCAGCTCGGCGCGGAACTCCTCGGCGGTCTCGCCGAGCGTGATGGCGTGCCCGGTGCGCGGGAGCGTCTTGGCGACGACCGACGCTCCTCCGGCCGACATCCGGAGCTGCTGGATGTCGACGGTCGGCGGCGGGAAGAGCGCGTCGTCCTCTCCGGCCATGACGAGCACCGGGCCCTTCACCTGCTGCGCGCCGGCCTGGTTGACGACGAGCGCCGGGGTGATCGAGGTGAAGTCCCCGCACGGGTCACGGGTGCGCATCGCGGTGATCATCTCGCGCACGGCGGGGTCGGTCGGGGCGTTGAGGTGCGCCCGCCGGAAGTCGTCCTCGGTCTCGCCGAAGTAGGCGTAGGAGCCG
The DNA here is from genome assembly GCA_041603715.1 of Paraconexibacter sp. Taxonomy (GTDB): domain Bacteria; phylum Actinomycetota; class Thermoleophilia; order Solirubrobacterales; family Solirubrobacteraceae; genus Paraconexibacter. The sequence goes on from JBFIDS010000394.1 coordinate 403, forward strand.
GGACCGTCGGCGTCCTGGGGCTCACCGCCGCCGAGACACTTCAGGGAGGCCGCGCCGAGCGCCCCGGCGGCGAGGCCCGAGCTCCCCTGATCGCCGTAGCTGAGCATCCCCAGCGCGTCGATCCCGGGGAACGAGTAGGCGGTGATCTCAGCGATGAACGCACCCGCCGAATGCCCGACGAGCGCGACGCGACCGAACTTCACGGGGTCGTCGCCGTCGAGGGAGTAGGTCCCTGCCTTGAGCGCGTCGACGAGCTGCTTGGCGATGTCCGCGTGGCCGCCGTAGCAGATGGCGTTGCCGTCGGGACCGGTGCTCGCGCCGTACCCGAGCCGGTCGACGGAGACGAGGACGCGGCCCGCGCGGGCGAGCTCGGTCGTCGTGTCGTAGCCCGGAACGCCCCGGTAGCGCCAGAAGAACTCGCCGTAGGAGAGCCCGTGGTAGAGCAGGGTCGCCGAGGGCGTGCCCTCCAGGGTCGAGCGGGCCGCAGTGAGGTGCCCGCGAATCGGGTAGGTCGCGCCGTCCGGGGCGCCGGGGGCGCACGGGGACACGGTCCGGTTCTGGTTGACGACGTTCGCCGTGAACGGGACGTCGACGAGCTCGCCGACTCCGGCCCGGACGTAGCCGATCGTCTGCGGGCGGGCACCGAGGACGCGCACGCGCAGGTCGGCGTCGGCGGGCACGGTCGTGCGGACCGTGCCCCGGCCGATGCGCGTGCGGGCGGTCCAGCGGCCGTTCTCGCAGCGCTCGGTGACGAGCGCCCCCCGGAAGATCCGCCCGCGGCGGCGGGCGCGGACGGTGATCGTCGTGCCGCCGCGGACCGCGCGGGCGGCGCGCGTGGCGCCGCACATCTCGACGGGCTGCGTCGTGGACGACCCGACGCTCACGACGGTGCGCGGCTTCGATTGCGCCGGCGCGGCGCCGGGCAGGGCGAGGCCGAGGGTGGCGACCCCCGCGACGGCGAGGCCGAGGGATCGGACGGCGGACGGACAGCGGGGCACGGCGGACTCCTCCCGAGGGTTCTCTCGAACCTACGCGTGCCGGACGCGGGCGGATGCGTCCGCCCGGGGGAGATCCGTCTCCCGTGCGGGAGGGTCAGGGCTCGCCGAACGGCAGCGGGTCCTCCGCCCGCCAGACCCCGAGGGCGGAGTAGAACACGGTCCCGGCGTCCACCGCGAGCGAGTCGACGCCGCCCTCCTCGCCGCCGCTCGCGATCGGGAGCTCCGTCCGCCCCACCTCGGCGTCGGCGCGGCGCGGGCAGCCCCGGTCCGGGATCTTCACCCGCTCGATGCGACCGCCGGCCGTCCGGCTGTCGCGTCGCATCCAATAGACGTGCGCGTCCGCGACGCCCTCGTCGTCGATCACGGGCGTGGAGACGAAGCGCGACCCCGACGCGCTCGCGAGCCGGCAGGTCGTCCGGCCTCCGGTCGTCGTGAGGTAGATCGCCGACGCGCCCGAGGGGGACCACCAGGCGTACGCGATGCGGGAGCCCTGGATGTCCGTGTCCTGCGGGATCCGCGTGGTGAGACGCCGTACGCGACCGTTGCGCGCGACGAACAGCCCGGCCCCGGCGCGCCGGGCGCGCCCGACCTGCGGATCGCGCAGGCCGATCCGGCCGAAGACGTACGTGCCGTCCCACTGGGAGCCCGCGACGACCATCCGGCGCGATCGCCGCGTCCCGGGCACGAGCCGGCCGGTCGTGGACCCGCGCTCCACCCGGTACAGGCCGCAGCGCCGCGACGGCGAGCACGAGCCGAACACGACGCGCGCGGCGCCGGACGGCGCGCGCCCGACGTCGGGATCGACGAGCCCGGTCGAGGCGGGGCTGCGCACGGTGCGCGTCTCGAGCCCCTCGCGGATCACGGCGCGGAACCGCCCGTCGGAGGTGGGCGGGCCGTTCCACGCGAGCGTGCCACCCCAGGCGGAGACGAACATCGCCCCCGGAGCGTCCAGGGACGTGTCGGCACGGGCCGGCGCCGGGACAGCGGCGAGCACGCCGGCGAGGAGCGCAAGGACGATCATCTGGCGGGTCATCGTGCTTCTCCTCCCGGCGGCGACCCTGAAGGCCGACGGACGTTGCGGTTCCCCGTGAAACGCTAACCGGAGCGACGGTCGATTTCCAGGTGGCATCCGACCGTCCCGGACCGTAGCGTGCGGCCCGTGCCTCTCCCCCGCCCCGCCGGCCGCACCGCACGTGGTCTCGCCGCCCTCGCACTCGCTCTCCCGCTCGCCGCGTGCGGCGAGGACGACTCCGGCGATCCGGCCTCGGGGTCGGCCCGCGGCCCGGCCGCATCCGGCGTACCGAGCACCGGGATCCTCGCGGCGTCTCCCGAGGACGCGACCGCGTGCCTCGAGGAGGGTGGCTTCACGGTCACGCGGGAGACGACGACCGAGGAGGACGGCAGCGCGAGGGGACTGGAGGACCGGCTCATCCTCGTCGGCGGCCCCAGGACCGCCGGCATCGGCTCGATCGAGTACTTCGCGACCGAGGAGCAGGCCTTCGAGGCGAACGAGGCCGCCCTCGACGTGCAGAAGACGGGCAGCCTCGTCGGGCGGACCGGGGCGGCGGTCTACGTGTTCCGCGGCGACGGGCTCGACGAGGCCCGCCCCGTGATCCTCGGGTGTCTCTGAGCGGGTCGACGCGGCGGCGGGCTACGCCGGCTGCGGCGGGTCGTCGTCGAACGTCGACTGCGCCGAGGCGGGCGGTGGTCCGTCGTCCCCGGGCTGGGGCACCGCGGTCGTGCCGGCCCGCGCCTCCCCCGCCTTGAGGAGCCGGTCCCGGAGGTCGGCCTCCTCCTCGGGCGAGGGGTCCCACTCCGTCACGGGCGGCAGGTCGCCGAGCGAGCGCAGGCCGAACAGCTTGAGGAAGAGCGGCGTCGTGCGGTAGAGGATGGCCCCGAACGGCGAGCGACCGGCCTCCTCGATGAAGCCCCGCTCGAGGAGCGTCGTGCTCGCCGAGTCGGCGCTCACGCCGCGGATGCGCGTGATCTCCGGCCGGGAGACCGGCTGGAGGTAGGCGACGATCGAGAGGGTCTCGGCCTGCGCGGGCGTGAGCGGAGGCGTGCGCGGCTTGGCGAGCAGCCGGCGCGCCGCGGGTTCGGCCTCGGGCGACGTCGCGAGGGTGAAGCCGCCCGCGACCTCCTTGAGCACGAGGCCTCGGCGACCCGGCGCGAACTCCTGCCGCATCACGTCGAGCGCCGCGGCGAGCTCCTCGGGCTCGCACTCGCAGGCGTCCGCGAGCGCGGGCGCCCGCACGGGGTCGGTGGAGAGGAAGAGGAGCGCCTCGACCGAGCGGGCGATCTCCTCGGCGCGCTCGGCGGAGACCTCGATCGGGGCGCGCTCGGGGTCGGCGTCGGCATCCGCTGCGATCGACTCGGGAGCAGGGTCCTGCTCGGTGGACGCCAGGACGCCCTCCCGCTCCGGGACCTCGTCGGAGGCGGATACGTCCTCGGGCGCCTGGACGTCTCCGGGTGCGGGGGACTCGCCGGATGTCCCGGCCTCATGCGGCACGACCTCGGGCACCGCATCGGGGGCGACGTCGGGCGCCGCCGGCGCCGCCGCGCGCTGACCGAAGGGGACGACCGTCCCGCCGCGGTGCTCGGCGTCG
>JBFIDS010000395.1:0-3998 GCA_041603715.1 Paraconexibacter sp.
CGGGGCGCGCGGGGCGCGGGGCGCGCAGGCCGCGGGGCGAGCGGGGCGCGCGGCGCGGGCGCCACCGACTGGCCCAGGTCACGGTTGCTGGGACTGTCCCGTCGAACGTGCCCGTGGGGGCGGCGGTCGTGCCCCAGGAGGCCGGTGGGCGTCCGTCAGCGGGAGAGGGACCGGACGAGGGCGCGGTCGTGCGCGTGGTCGAGGAGCATCGCGGCTTCCTCGGGAGCGACCCACCGCCACTCGTCCACCTCGTCGTTCGGCGTGACCGGGTCCGCCGCGACCACCCGCATCGGCCACCAGCGCACGGTCTTCGTGCGGCCCCTGCGGTCCTCGTAGGTCTCGGCGGCGAGCTCGTCGCCGGTGATCTCGCACCGCAGGCCGGTCTCCTCGTGGACCTCCCGCACCGCGGCCTCGCGGTGGGACTCGTCCCCGTCGAGCTTGCCCTTGGGAAGCGACCAGTCGTCGTACCGGGGCCGGTGGACGACGCAGACGCGACCGTCCTCGTCGACGACGACACCGCCTGCAGCCCGGACCTGCTGGGGGAACGCGCCCATCGCCCTCAGGGTGCCACACGCGTCGCGGGGTCCCGGGTCACGTCGCGTGGAACTGGTGCATGCAACGTGACCTCGGGCGCCCCACGCTGAACGTCGGGGTGCGCGGGCCCTGCGACGCACGCTGGGGCGGGTGCGAGGCGGCGCTCCCGGCCTCCGCCGAGCGGTCAGGCGCTGAGCGTGAGCTTCGTCGGTCCCTGCCGGAAGCCGGCCGCGACGAGGATCGGCTCGAGCGCATGGCCGATGACCGGCTCCCCGTCGACCTTCTCGACGGCGAGGCGCCGCCCCCGGCCCGCTCCGACCCACGCAGCGAGGGCGTCGAGCGCCGGAACGAGACGCGGATCGCCCTCGTCCACGAGGACCCGCAGGCCGCGCCCACCCCGCTCGACGTAGAGGACCGGCTCCGCCCCGGCGAGGACGACGTGCGCTCCCGCGACACGCTGCGGCGCCCGCGTCTCCCCGTCGCGGCGCGGCCACGGGAGGACGGACCCGTACGGCTGGGCCGGGTCGGTGGCGTCGAGGACGAGCGGCGGCGCCTCGTCGTCGGCCCTCTGCGCGCGCAGTCGCTCGACGGCGCCGGGGAGGGCGAACTGCGCCCCGCCGAGCCCCTCGACGAAGTAGCCGCGCCGGCAGACGCCGAGCGTCTCGAGGTCGGCGAACACGTCGTAGAGGCCGCTGAAACCGCCCGCGATCCCCTCGGAGACGACGTGCTCGCGCGTGACGATGCCGTGACGCTCGAGGAGCAGCTCGGCGACGGTGCGACGCCGCGCGCGTGGGTCGACCACCTCGGTGTCGGCGGAGGCGAACAGCGGCGCCGTCAGCGCCCAGCGCCCCACGACCTGCGCCTGGGCGCCGAGGCGACGCGAGGCGAACCGCGTCCCGGCCCGCTGTCCGCGTCCTCCGCCGCGGCCCCGGGCCCCCGAGCCCGCAGCCTGCTGCATCCGCGCGAGCGTGAGGCGGGGTGCACGCACCGGCGCCCACGCGTCGTTCGTCGCCTCGCCGGCCCAGACGAGGTCCCAGAGCGCGTCCTGGAGCTCCTCCGGCCGGGCCTCCGATTCAGCGAGCAGGTCGGTGAAGAACGCGGGGGCCGCGGCGAGCCGCTCGCGCAGCGCGACGTGCACCGGGCCGTCGACGTCGATCCCCGAGTCGCCAGCGGGCCTCAGCCCCGGCGGGCCGATCGCCGCGGCGTCCTCGCGGAAGTAGAGGGCCACCCGGCCAGATCGTCGGCCCAGCGCCCCCGCGCCGGCCCACACGACCTCGCCGCTCGCGCAGAGCTGGTCGAGCCACGTCGGCGAGTAGGCGCCGAGCCGTCGCGGGAGGACCTCCGCCTCCCAGGTGGCGGCAGGCAGCGCGAGCCCCTGGAGCGGGACGAGCACTTCGCGCAGGCGGTCGATGCCGGCACCGGCCGCAGCGTGACGGTCGACACCGTGCCAGGCCGGCATGAACCGCCCGAGCGCGCGCTGGTCGGTCGCCTCGATCTCCTTGCGCAGCGCGGCGAGCGACGCCCGTCGCAGCCGCCGCAGCACGTCCGCGTCGCACCACTCGCGCGACGTGCCCCCGGGCCGCAGCTCGCCGTGGACGAGCGCGCCGTCCCGCTCGAGCTCCTTCAGGACGCTCGTCACGTCGACGCCGTACCGCGCCTTCACCTCGCCCGCGGTGAACGGGCCGTGCGTCCGCGCGTACCGGGCCACGAGCGTGCGCAGGGCGTCCGGGACGTCCTCGAGGAAGGCCGCGGGCAGGCCACCGGGGGGCACGACCCCGAGCGCATCGCGGTAGAGCCCCGCGTCATCGGCGGCGACCCATCGCGGTTCCCCGCCGACCCTCAGCGAGACCGCACGCCGGGCGTCGGCGAGCGCCTGCAGCGCCGACTCCGCGTCGACGCCTTCGTGGACCCGGAGCGTCACCTCCGCGAGCGACAGGTCACCCACCCGCCGCAGGACGTCGGCGACCTCGTCGTGCGTCGTCGCGCGCGTGCGCTCCGACGTGTGTTGCAGGTCCGCCTCGACCTGCTCGAGCGCGGCGGGGTCGATGAGGTCGCGCAGCTCGTCCTGGCCGAGCAGCTCGCGGAGCAGGTCGCGGTCGAGGGACAGCGCGGCCGCGCGGCGCTCCGCGTTCGGCGCGTCCCCCTCGTACATGTAGGTCGCGACGTAGTCGAAGAGGAGCGACCCCGCGAACGGCGAGGCGGACTTCGTCTCGACCGGGACGAGCGAGATCTCGCGACGGTGCAGCGCGCGGAGCAGCTCGGCGGTGCCCGGCACGTCGAGGACGTCGCGCAGGCACTCGCGGTAGGTCTCGAGGACGATCGGGAAGTCGCCGTAGCGCTTGGCGACCTCGAGCAGCGTCTGCGCCTTCAGCCGCTGCTGCCACAGCGGGGTGCGCTTGCCCGGGTACGCCCTCGGGATGAGGAGCGCACGGCCCGCGTTCTCGCGGAAGCGCGCACCGAACAGCGCGCTCGTGCCGAGCTCCGCGACGACGAGGTCCTCGAGCTCGTCCGGGTCGATGAGGACGAGGTCGAGCACGTCGTCGACGCCGGTCTCGTCCGCGTCGGGGAGGTGGACGATGATCCCGTCGTCGGACCAGATCGCGTCGCTCTCCAGCCCGAGGACGTCGCGGATGCGGGCGCCGAGCGCGAGGCCCCACGCCGCGTGGACCCGGCCGCCGAACGGGGAGAGCACGCAGACCCGCCAGTCGCCGAGCTCGTCGCGGAACCGCTCGACGACGATCGCCTTGTCGGAGGGGATGACGCGTGTGGCGTCCTGCTGCTCGGCGAGGAACTCGATGAGGTTGCGCGCCGCGCGTGGGTCGAGGTCGTACTCGCGTTCGAGGTCGGCGGGGTCCGCGTCGACCGCCGTCCGAGCGAAGGCCCCCATCGCCTCACCGAGCTCCTTCGGGCGGCCGACCGAGTCGCCGCGCCAGAACGGCACGGCGCCCGGGGCGCCCGGGGCGGGGGTGACGATCACCCGGTCGCGCTGGATCTCCTCGATGCGCCAGGACGAGGCTCCGAGGAGGAAGGTCTGGCCGGGGCGTGCCTCGTAGACCATCTCCTCGTCGAGCTCGCCGACGCGGCGACCGTCGGGGAGCGTCACCGAGTAGAGGCCACGGTCGGGGATCGTTCCCGCGTTGACGATCGCGAGGGATCGCGCGCCCTTGCGCGGGCGGATCGTGCCGGCGACGCGGTCCCAGACGATGCGCGGGCGCAGGTCCCCGAACTCCTGCGAGGGATAGCGCCCGTCGAGCATGTCGAGCACGTTCTCGAGGAGCTCGCGCGGCAGCTCGGCGTAGGAGTGCGTGCGGGTGGCGAGCGCGTAGAGGTCGTCGACGGACACCGAGCCCGCGGCCTCGTCGTCGGTCTCCGCCGCTGCGGCGATCGCGACGACCTGCTGCGCGAGGACGTCGAGCGCGTTGCGCGGCACGACGGTCGGCTCGATCCGGCCCTCGCGCATGAGC
>JBFIDS010000396.1:0-3988 GCA_041603715.1 Paraconexibacter sp.
GTCGCGCGCCGCCTCGACCTCGTCGGCGCGCGGGGCGAAGTCGGGCACCACGGTGCGCGCGAACAACTCGAGCGCCTCGAGGACGTGCTCGTGCTCGGTCCGCCCCGTCTGGACCGTGAAGACCACCTCGTCGACCCCCGCGGCCTCGTAGCGGCGGATGAGATCGCGGACCTGGTCGGGAGTGCCGATCGCGCCGCGCAGCGAACCGAGGCCCTCCCCGAGGACCCGCAGGCCGAGCGGTGCGGGGTCGTCCCCGCCGCCGGGACGGATCGCCTCCCGCGAGAAGCCGACGCCCTCACGGCGCTCGAGGAACTCCTCCCACAGGTTCGTGTCCCCCGGGCGGTGGTCCCCGAAGACCTCGTGGTGCGCGCGGGCGTAGCCGCCGAAGTGCGCTCCGTCGATCCCGCGGTCGATCGCCTCGGCCTCCTCGTCGTGGAGCATGAGCGGAAGGACGACGGCGAAGCGGGCGGTGACGTCCAGCCCAGCGGGCACGCACCGCTCGGAGGCGATGATCGCCCGGTACTCCTCGACCCACTCACGGGCCTCCTCCGGCTCGACGGACACGAGGCCGAGCACACCGAGGCCGTTCTGGGCGGCGTCGCGGATCGCCTCGCGCCGGCTGCAGGCGAGCCACAGCGGGGGGTGCGGCCGCTGCCGGGGCTTGGGGACGACGTTGCGCGCCGGCACGTCGAGCGTCCGTCCCCGGTGGCCGGTGAACGGCTCCTCGTCCATCATCCGCGCGACGACGCCGAGCGACTCCGCCCACGCGTGGCGGGTCGTGGCCCGGTCCACGCCGAACCCGCCGAGCTCCGCGCCCGTCGCGGCCTCCGCCGTCCCGAGATCGACCCGGCCGCCGGAGAGGAGGTCGAGGGTCGCCGCGGTCTCGGCGACCCGCGCGGGGTGCTGATAGCCCGAGGGCAGCGGCAGGGGTCCCAGGCCGAGCCGGATCCGCTCGGTGCGCTGGGAGACCGCGCCGAGGAAGACCCCGGGGGCCGAGCTGTGGGCGTGCTCCTCGAGGAAGTGCCGCTCGACGACCCACACGCGGTGGAAGCCGACGCGGTCGGCGACGGCGATCTGCTCGAGCGCCTCGCGCATCACGCGACTCTCGTCGTCGGGGCCCCACGGTCGCGGCAGCTGGTGCTCGTAGAGGAGGCCGAAGCGCATGGGGCCCGATGCTACGCCCGGCCCGCCGCGACCGGTGTCCGCGCTGTGAACACCGGGACGAGCGCACGGGTCCTCCCTCGGCTGTACGCTCGCGTTCATGGGCAGTCGAGGCAGGGTCCTGGCCACGGTCGTGCGCACGGTGGCGCCGGTGCTCGTCGCGGGGGTCGCGGTGGTCGCGGCAGTGGCCCCCGCAGCGCACGCGGGCGTCGTCCGCGCCGAGGGGGTCCTTCCCCCCGGCCAGAGCGGGTTCGTGTCGATCGCCGGCCTCACGAGCGGGACGGGGTCGCCCCACCTCTACGACCAGCAGCCGCTGTTCATCGACTTCCGTCGCAGGCCGTTCACGTTCCAGATCGACGCGGGCGGATCGTCGTTCAGCCCGCGGGCCGGCGTGACGATCACGCGCGACGCATACGGCATCCCCGCGGTGCGCGGTGCGAGCGAGGTCGAGGCCTGGTTCGGCGCGGGCTACGCCATCGCCGAGGACCGGCTGTTCCAGCTCGAGGCGTTCCGGCACGCGACGAAGGGACGCCTCGCCGAGCTGCTCGGACCGAGCGCCCTCGAGGACGACCTCATCGCGCGGCGCGACTACTACACGGCGGGTGAGCGCGCGCGGATGTTCGAGCGTCTCTCCCCCCGGCTCAAGGCGCGGGTCGAGGCATACCGCGACGGCATCAACGCCCGCATCCGCGACGTGCAGCAGAACGTCGGCGAGCTTCCGGGCGAGTACGCGGCGGTCGCCGTCCTCCCGACGCCGTGGACGATCGACGACACGATCGCGGTCGGCATCTTCCTCTCCCGGACGGTCCCGTCGGGCGACGGCAACGAGCTCGCGAACCTCCGCACGGTCCAGCGCAGCGGCATCCGCGCGATGCAGCGGATCCTGCCCCTGCGCACCACGGGCCGGCGCCCGACGATCCCCGCGAGCGAGGGCCGCTTCCCGCAGGGGCGCGCGCGCAGCGTGAAGGAGGAGCGGGCGGCCGTGACGCGCTCGGCCGAGTTCGCGGCGACGCTGCCCGCACCGACCGCCGCGCAGACCCGCGCCGCGGAGACGAAGGGCGCGATCGCGCCCGGGCGCATCGGGCGGCCCGGCGGCTCGTACATGTTCGCGGTGCGCCGCAAGGACGGTCACGCGTTCCTCTTCAACGGGCCACAGCTCGGCTTCTCCGTGCCCGAGCTCTTCGTCGAGGTCGAGCTGCACTGGCCCGGGTCCTCGATCCGCGGCGTCACGGCCCCCGGCGTGCCGATCATCGGGATCGGTCACAACGGCACGGTCGCCTGGGGCTTCACGTCCGGTCTCAGCGACGAGGACGACCTCTACGCCGAGTCGCTCGTGCCCGGTGAGCCCGAGAAGTACCGCTTCAAGGGCGAGGTGCGCGAGATGAGCTGTCGCGACGAGATCTTCCGCTTCCGCAGCGCACCGACCGACCTCGTCCTGTCGGGGACCGTGCCGGAGATCGGGGCGAAGACGGAGCGGATCTGCCGCACCGTTCACGGCCCGGTGCAGGTCCGTGACGGCAATGTCGCCTACGCGCGCAAGTACGCGATCTGGGACCGTGAGGTGGAGACGCTCGAGGGCCTGCTCGCCCTCAACGAGGCGAAGACGATCCGCGACGTCGACCGCGCGATGAACCTCGTCACCTGGAACGAGAACGTCATGGCGATCGACTCCCAGGGCAACATCGGCTACTGGCACCCGGGGCTGTTCCAGCAGCGGCCGCGCGGCTGGGACGACCGCCTCCCCTACCCCGGCACCGGCGAGGCCGAATGGGGCGGGCTCGTCGACCGGCGCCGCACGCCGCGCGTCATCAACCCGAAGCAGGGGTGGCTCGCGAACTGGAACAACGTCCCGTCGCAGGACTGGACGAACGGGGACGCGCCGGCGACCGAGCGCGTGTCCGGCGCCTACCATCGCGGCGGGTACCTCATGGACCAGGTGCGCCGCCTGCACCGCGCGCCGACGTTCGAGGCGATGGAGGCGGTCGTGAAGCGGTCCGGGTCGACCGCGCAGCAGCGCCCGATGGCGGTGACCCGGCGCGCGCTGCGTCGGGCGGCGCGTGGCGCGACGGGTGACGCGAAGCTCGTCCTCGACACCGTGCTCGCCTGGGACGGCGACTACGCGGCGACCGCCGAGGACGGCACGGTCGCGCCCGGGGTCGCGACATGGGAGGAGCTGAAGTCCGCGGCGGCCGACGCGGCGCTCTCGCGGCTCGGGGAGGGGACGAAGCGCTTCGCGAACGGGCCCGGCTCGAGCCACGAGTTCGACATCAACGCCGGCGAGGCCTTCGCGCTGCGGACGCTGCGCCCGGCCGACCTGCGCGCGGCGGCGGCGACCGCGGGCGCGGAGCTGAAGCAGCGCTTCGGCACCGCCGACGCTGCGGCATGGCGGGAGCCGCGGCGGATGTACGACGTCGGCGCTCAGGGCGCCGGCTCCGCCCCACCGCTGCCGTTCTTCGACCGCGCCGAAGTGGAGCGTCTAACGCGGCGCCCCGTGTTCGTCGCGCACACGGACTCGACGGACGAGTTCGAAGTTCCTCATATCGCCTTGCCCGAATGGGCCGAAGTCGTCGTGGTCTATCCGGCCTCGGGTTGGAAAAAAGCGAACTGTCTAGTATATCTCAAAATATCGCCCAAACGAATCAATTTGTGGGCGTAATCCCATCAGAACGGCCTGTTTCGGTCAATAATCGACCCAATTCGGCCTTTTCGGCCTGATTCAGTCCTCTGGCCCGTTCCTTATACAATAACCGCTCGGTGCGCTGCTGACGCGCCGCCTTCTGCAATTGTGCGAGGGTACCTTGAAATTCGGCCTCGGCATCGTGTTCCA
>JBFIDS010000397.1:0-3965 GCA_041603715.1 Paraconexibacter sp.
ACCGATGTTCGAGCGCAGCGCCTCGTCACGGGCGGCGGCGGCCTCCGCGTCGCCCGGGGCGGCCTGCGCGACCGGACGGCGCTTCGCCGCGGCGGACTTCTTGTCCTCGGCCGAGGGAGCAGGCCGTCGCGATGACGGGGCGGCGGGCTTCTTGGATTGCGGCATCGCTGTGGGACTCTCTCATTCGTGAAAGCGGTCCCTGCGACGGTATCCCAACCGACGCCGGACCTGGAACTCGTGCCACCGGACGGTCGCGCCCGGCCTCTCGCAGGCTACGCCTCAGGCGCGAGAAGCATCTCCAGCAGCGCCTTCTGGGCGTGCCGGCGGTTCTCCGCCTGGTCCCAGATGCGCTGGCGGGGTCCGTACAGCACCTCGGCGGTGATCTCCTCGCCGGGGTGCGCGGGCAGGCAGTGCAGCGCGATCGCGTCCGGCGCGGCGAGGTCGAGGAGCGCGTCGTCGATCCGGTACGGACCGAGCGCCGCGCGGCGCGCGTCCGCGGTCTCCTCGTCACCCATGCTCACCCAGACGTCGGTGTAGATCGCGTGCGCTCCCGCGACGGCCTCGGCGGGATCCGCCGTGAGCGTCGCGCCCGCCACATCCCCCTCGAGCTGGTAGCCGCCGGGGGCCGCGATCGCGACCTCGATCCCGGCCCGGGCCCCGACGAGAGCGAGCGACCGCGCGACGTTGTTCCCGTCCCCGACGTAGGCGAGCTTGAGGCCCTCGAGCTCACCGAAGGCCTCCCGGAGGGTGAGGAGGTCGGCGAGCGCCTGGCAGGGGTGATGACCGGCCGTGAGCATGTTGACGACCGGGATCGAGCCCTCGGCGGCGAGCTCCTCGAGGAGCGCGTCGGGCCCGGTGCGCACGCCGACGGCGTGCGCGTGGGAGGAGAGGATGCGCGCGGTGTCCTTCACCGACTCGCCCCGGGAGAGCTGCAGCTCTCCGGAGCGCAGGATCATGGGGTGACCGCCGAGCTCGACGATCCCCGCCTCGAAGCTGAGACGCGTCCGCGTCGAGGGCTTCTCGAAGATGAGCGCGACCGTGCGACCGCGGAGGGCGGTGCTGCACAGCGGTTCGGCCTTGAGCGCGAGCGCGCGGTCGAGAAGCGCGTGAAGCTCGGCGGCCGAGAGCTCCAAGCCTGTGAGGAAGTGGCGGGGCACGGGAAGCGGGAAGGATAGGGGGAGATGCGCGTCCTGAGCTGGAACCTCTTCCACGGCCGGTCCGCACCCGACACGCCGCGCGAGCTGCTCGCGGAGTTCGGCGACGCGCTCGCCCGCTGGGAGTGGGACGTCGTGCTGCTGCAGGAGGTGCCGCCCTGGTGGCCCGATCCGCTCGCCCGCGCGACCGGGAGCAGCGCCGCCCGAGTGGCGCTGACGTCGCGCAACCAGCTGCTCGCCGTGCGCGCGGCACTCGCCCGGCGAAGACCCGACCTCATGAAGAGCAACGGGGGCGGCGCGAACGCGATCCTCGTGCGCCCGTCGGCGGGCGCGGTCGTCGCGCACGAGCGTCACGTCGTGCGCCGGCTGCCCGAACGCCGGGTCGTGCACGCGGTCGCGCTCCACGGCGGAGCCGCGGGGGCGCTCTCCGGCTCCGGGGACGCGGTGCTCTGGGTGGGGAACCTCCACGCCTCGCAGGCGGACCCCCTCGCGCGTGCCCGCCAGGACGGCGCGGCGGCCGCGGCGTGGCTGCTGCGCCGCGGCGGGCCCGATGGCGTGCGCGTCCTCGGCGGTGACCTCAACGACCGCGAGCCGACGCTCCGGGCCTTCCACGTCCTCGCGAGCAGCTCCGTGGACCACATCTGTGCGACGGACGGGGTCACGACCTCGGCACCGCCCGACAGGCTGCGGCGGGCCCGCGCGGTCGACGGCCACGCCGTGCGTCTCAGCGACCACGTGCCGCTCGCCGTGACGCTGCGTCCCGATCCAGAGCGTGCGCGGGACCAAAAGTGATCCGCAGGGGCGGGGGACGTGCGTAGTATCGGCTGGCGCACCGGAACCATCCCGCGTCCGCGTACCCCATGCCTCGAGGAGGCTGCACTCCCATGACCCGCAAGCTCACCGCCCTGCTCGCCGTCGGCGCCCTCGCCGGATTCGCCGGATGCGGCGACGACGACTCCGACGACACGAGCGCCGCCCCGGCGACGAACACCCCCGCCGAGACGGCCCCGGCGGAGGGGGCTCCGGCCGAGACCGAGGCCGCCCCCGGCGCGGTCGCCATGAAGGGCATCCGCTTCCTGCCCGGCGACATCACGGTGAAGGTCGGTGACACGGTCACGTGGACGAACGAGGACCCGGTCGAGCACGATGTCGTCGACCAGGAGGGTGGCAAGTTCAAGAGCGAGCTCTTCGCCGAGGGCGAGACGTTCGAGTACACCACCGAGGAGGCCGGGACGATCAACTACGTCTGCACGGTCCACCCGGGCATGGACGGCACCATCACCGTCACGGAGTAGGGCACGGGAACGCGTCCGCGCCGCCGGCCCACTGCGGGCTCCGGCGGGGGTCGGCGGCGGTCAGGTCTTGCCGCCACCCCAGCCGAAGCCGCGGAGCATGAGGAGCGCTTTCTCACCGAGCGTCCCGCGGCCGGGCAGGACGCCCAGCTGCACCGCCGCGTCGTAGCGGTCGAAGAACCCGCGCACGCGCCACAACCGCGTGCCGGACGGGTCGAGCTCGATGTAGAAGATCGCGTGGAGGACGAGGAAGCGCCCGGTCGCCGGAAGCCCCTCCAGCTCGCCCTTGTGCGTCGCGAGGAGCTTCACCGGCGCGGCGACGTGGCGGTGATCGGGGCTCCAGAGGCGCGCGGCGGCCGCCTCCATCCTCGCGTCGGGGAACGCGGCCCAGAGGCGCCCCGCGTGCTCACCCAACGCGGCCGGCGACTCCAGTGGCTGGCCGAGGACGGGGTCCTCGTAGTGCACGTCCGGGGCGCACGACAGCGCGAACGCCGCCGGGTCGCGGCTCGACCACGCCGCCTGGAAGGCGTCGATCGCGTCGTTGGCCGCCCGTGCGGGATCGGGGAGCTGCTCGCCGTCGACGACGGGCTCCGTCATGCGTCGGGCACCGAGGTCGGGTCGAAGTCGGGGCGCCCGCTGTCCGGCGTCGAGGCGAGCGCGTAGGTCCGGCGTGGGATGCGTCCCGCGAGCCGCGCCAGGCGCCCGCCCTCGACCCCGGCGCGGATCGCGAGCGCCATGGCGACGGGGTCCTGCGCGCGGCTCACCGCGCTCGCGCAGAGGACCGCGTCGCAGCCGAGCTCCATGGCGAGCGCCGCATCGGAGGCGGTGCCGACACCGGCGTCGAGCACGACCGGGACGCCGGCCCGCTCGACGATCAGGCTGAGGTTGTAGGGGTTGAGGATGCCCTGGCCGGAGCCGATGGGCGAGCCGAGCGGCATCACGGCGGCGCACCCGATGTCCTCCAGGCGGCGGGCGAGCACGGGGTCGTCCGTCGTGTAGGGGAGCACCGTGAAGCCGTCGGCGACGAGCTCCTCGGCCGCGGTGACGAGCTCGACCGCGTCGGGGAGGAGCGTGCGCTCGTCCCCGATGACCTCGAGCTTCACCCACTCGGTCTGCAGTGCCTCGCGGGCGAGCTTGGCGGTGAGCACCGCGTCGCGGGCCGTGAAGCACCCGGCGGTGTTGGGGAGGACGTCGACGCCGCACTCCTCGAGCGTCGCGACGAGGGAGCCGCGGGCGGCCGGGTCGACCCGGCGCATCGCGACGGTGACGAGCTCGGTGCCGCTCGCACGGATCGCGTCGGCGAGCGTCTCCATGCGCCCGAACCCGCCGGTCCCGAGGACGAGACGTGAGCGCAGCGCCCGTCCCGCGATGAGGAGGGGGTCGGCGACGGCTTGGGTCATCGGCTCCATGCTCCCTGGAGCGTAGCCCCCTGCGGGGGCGACGCTCGGCCCGGCTCGATGTGGATGCGGCGGGACGAGAGCCCGGTGAATCCACATTCACACGGTGGGGTGGGGTGGGC
>JBFIDS010000398.1:0-3958 GCA_041603715.1 Paraconexibacter sp.
CGAGCCCCGCGAGGACGAGCTGGAGCTGCAGGTCCGCGAGAGCGGCGTCGGCCTCCGCGGGCGGGGCGCTGCGCCGGACGGGGCGCTCGACGAGGACGTAGGCGGCGACGAGGAGGGCCGAGCCGGCCGCTCCGAACAGCGCCGCGTAGAGCGCCGTGAGCCGCAGGCGGACGGTGAGCCGCAGCGGGGCGCGGCCGTCGGTCCTCGCGCCGCCGGGCGCCGGCGGCCTCACACGCGATAGCCCGCGCCGACGACGGTGTGGACGACCCCCGGCTCGCCGAGCTTGCGGCGGAGGGTCATCACGGTCATGCGGACGGTGTTCGTGAACGGGTCCGCGTTCTCGTCCCACACCTGGACGAGGAGATCCTCGGGCGAGAGCACCGCCCCGTCGGCGGCGAGCAGCGCCTCGAGGACGCCGAACTCCTTCGGGGTGAGCTGAAGGTCCACCCCGGCCCGGGTGGCGACGCGTCGGGCGGGGTCGAGCTCGACGTCCGCCGAACGCAGGATCGCGGGTCGTGCGGTGCCGCTGCGACGCCCGAGGGCGCGCACGCGGGCCACGAGCTCCTCGAAGGCGAACGGCTTGGGGAGGTAGTCGTCGGCGCCGAGCGCGAGGCCGGCGACCCGGTCGGCGACGGTCCCCGACGCGGTGAGCATGAGCACCTTCGTGTCGGGCTGCTCGTCCCCGAGGGTGCGACAGACGTCGTCCCCGTGCACCTCCGGGAGGTCCCGGTCGAGCACGACGACGTCGTAGTCGTTGACCCGGGCCTTCCCGAGAGCGGCCTCGCCGTCCCGCGCGACGTCGACGGCGAGCCCCTCACGGCGCAGGCCCCGCGCGACTCCGTCGGCGACCCGGGGCTCATCTTCGGCGATCAGGACGCGCATGACCGTCACCGTGACCCATCGACGTGAAGGCGACGTAAGGGGAGGGTGAGTGTTCCCTGTGCGACGTGAAGAGACCTGCGAGGCTTATCCGGATCTGACAGTGGGGATGCCAGGGTCCCCATCCGGCCCCTCGGCGCCCCGGCGGCCCGGCCCCCAACGGCTCCCACCCCCACAGGGCTGCCGGTGGCGCCCGGGGGGTCGCTCTCATCGACAGCCAGGAGTCCCATCCGAATGAGCATCACCTCCCGCCTCGGTCCCGCGTTCACCGGTGGGCTCGTCGGTGCCGTCATCGCGTCCGGCACGCTCGTCGCGGCCGGCATCCTCGATGACGACGACTCCCCCGATGGCGCCGAGCCGGGGATCGGCCTCATCGCGTCGCCCTCGGCGGGCGCCGCCGGTGCGGTGACGGCGGCGCAAGCCGTGTACGAGCGCGTCGGCGCGGGTGTCGTGTCGATCCAGGCGCGCGGCGGCGGGGCCGAAGCGCGTCTCCCGCTCCCCGGGGACGACGAGGAGGAGGACGAGGACGTCCCGCGCCCGGACACGGACCCCGACGACCCGTCGATCTCCACCGGATCCGGCTTCGTCATCGACTCGGACGGCACCGTCATCACGAACGCGCACGTCGTCGGTGAGTCGAAGGACGTCACGGTCGGATTCACCGAGGACGGCGACGGCGTGGAGGCCGAGGTGATCGGCTCGGACGCCTCGACGGACATCGCGGTGCTCAAGGTCGACCCGAAGGACGCCCCGAAGCTCACGGTCCTGCGTCTCGCGGACTCCGACGGCGTCCAGGTCGGTGAGCCGGCGATCGCGATCGGCAACCCCTTCGGCCTCAACCGCACCGCGACCGCGGGCATCATCTCCGGCAAGGGACGTGAGATCCAGAGTCCCAACGGCTTCCAGATCGACGGCATCCTCCAGACCGACGCGCCGATCAACCCGGGCAACTCGGGAGGTCCGCTGCTCGACACGCGCGGCCGCGTCATCGGCGTCAACTCGCAGATCCTCACCGGTGGACAGGGTCGCGGCAACGTCGGGATCGGCTTCGCGGTCCCGTCCAAGACGGTGCAGGACATCGTGCCCCGGCTGCAGCGCGACGGGAAGATCGCCCGGGCCTACCTCGGGGTCTCGACCCTGGAGCTCACGAAGGAGATCGCCGAGGAGCTCGACGTGAAGGAGCGCGCCGGAGCCCTCATCGTCACGATCGCCCGCGGCGGCCCCGCCGAGAAGGCCGGGCTCAAGGGCGCGCGCGCCAACGGCAAGGGCGGCGACATCATCACGGCGATCGACGGCAAGCGGATCCCCGATCCCGAGGCGGTCGCGGCGGCGGTCAACGCGAAATCTCCCGGCGACCGCATCCGGGTGACCGTGAAGCGCGGCACGGCGAGCCGCACGATCACCGTGACGCTCGGCGACCGACCTCGATCGGCGGTGCGATGACGGCCCCCGAGGCACCGGACGGTCGGCCCGGCGACGACGAGCCCACCGTGGTGACGGCCGTCGTCGACGCCCCCGCCGGCGGCGACGACCACCCGCGACCCGACGAGGTCCGGCGGATCGTCGAGGGCGCGCTCTTCGAGATCAAGCGCGTCGTCGTCGGGCAGGACGCGATGCTCGAGCGCCTCCTCGTCGCGCTGCTCGCCGGCGGCCACGTGCTGCTCGAGGGCGTTCCGGGCCTCGCCAAGACGCTCACGGTCAAGACGATCGCCGACGTCCTCGGCGGCTCCTTCCGGCGCATCCAGTTCACGCCCGACCTCGTCCCCAGCGACCTCGTCGGGACCCGCGTCTACCGGCCCGACACCGGCCGTTTCGACACGGAGCTCGGACCCGTCTTCGGCAACCTGCTCCTCGCCGACGAGATCAACCGCGCGCCGGCGAAGGTGCAGTCCGCCCTGCTCGAGGTCATGCAGGAGCGGCAGGTGACGATCGGCGGGGAGACGCACACGCTCCCGGACCCGTTCCTCGTCCTCGCCACGCAGAACCCGATCGAGAGCGAGGGGACCTACCCGCTCCCGGAAGCCCAGGTCGACCGGTTCCTCTTCAAGATCCTCGTCGGGTACCCGTCGGCGGGGGAGGAGGCCGCGATCGTCGGCCGCAGCCTCGACGCGCCCGCGGTCCCCCAGGAGCGCCTCCCGATCCCGGAGCTCGCGCGCTGCCGGAGGACCGTCGCCGCGGTCCACGTCGACCGCGCGGTCGTCGGCTACGCCGTCGCGCTCGCCGAGGCCACGCGGGAGCCCGCGCAGCGCGGACTGCCCGGGATCGAGCGGTTCCTCGAGTTCGGGGCGAGCCCGCGCGGGCCGATCGGGCTCGTCCACGCCGGCCGTGCGCTCGCGGTCCTCCGCGGGCGCGGTCACGTCGAGCCCCACGACGTGCGCGACGTCGCCCGTGACGTGCTGCGTCACCGTCTCGTCCTCAGCTACGACGCGCTCGCCGAGGACGTCTCGGCCGACGACGTCCTCGACCAGGTGCTCGCGACGGTCGCGATGCCGCGTCCCGACCTCCGTCGTCCCGAGGAGCGCGTCGGGTGAGCGGGGAGTGACCCACGGGCTCGTCCAGCCGCCGGGGGCGCAGGGTCCGGGTCCGCTCCCGGCCTCCCTCATCGGCGCGATGGACCTCGCACTCCCCCGCCGCGTCGGGGGCCTCCTCCCCGGGGGGCACGCCGGACTCGGGCTCGGCGCCGGGACGGAGCTCGCGCAGGTCCGCCCCTACGTCGAGGGCGACGACGTGCGCAACATGGACTGGGCCGCGACCGCACGGACGATGACGCCGCACGTGCGCGCCCACGTGCCAGAACGCGGGCTGACGAGCTGGATCGTGCTCGACGTCTCGCCGACGATGGCCTTCGGCACGGCCGACCGGCTCAAGAGCGACGTCGCCGCCGGGGTCGCCGAGGTGATCGCGCGCGTGAGCACGCGGCGCTCGGACGGCGTCGGGATGGTCGTCTGCGGGACGGGTGGTGCGGTCCGCGTCGTTCCTCCGCGATCGGGGCGGGGAGGCCTGCTGCGCATCCGCAACGCGATCGCCGACGGCGTCGCGCCGGACGGGCCGCGCGGGGAGGGCGTCGCCGCCGCGCTGC
>JBFIDS010000399.1:0-3935 GCA_041603715.1 Paraconexibacter sp.
CGCGCTGGCGATGAACCTGGGCAACCTCCACCATCGGCGCGACCGACACGCCGACGCGCTTGCCGAATACGCAAGGGCGCGAAAGCACTACTCCAGCGCCGGACAGGCGCTGCACGTCGCCAGCGTCGACTTCAACCGCGCCAACGTGTTGTCCACTCTGGACCGGACGCCGGAGGCGGGCGCCGGGGTGTCCGGGGTCACGCGGGGCCGGCGTGCCTCCGCGACGGGGTCGGTGGTCCGGGTGGCGGCGGCGGCCGACCGGCCGCCCGCCGCACCGGACCTGCCGGCCGGCGATGTCGTGCGCGCGGGGGCCTTCTTGGCGGCGGTCGGCTTCTTGGCGCTTGTGGACGGCTTCGCGGTGGCGGCCTTCTTCGTCGTCGCGGGCTTCTTCGCGGCGGATGCCTTCCGCGCGGCCGCCGGCTTCTTGGAGGCCGGGGCCTTCTTCGTCGCGGCCTTCTTCGCCCCGGTCGCCTTCGCGGCGGCCTTCGCGCCGGCCGGAGTCCGTTTCGCCGACGAGGTCGTCGGGTCCTGGGGCGACGCGGGGGCCTGGCCGGTGCCGGTGCGGGCCGGGCGCTTGTCGCTGCGCCGAGCGGGCCGGGTCCGAGGCAGGCTCGTGAGGACGTCGCGGTCCTTGTCGTCGCCGGAGGATGAGTCGGGAGGGGTCACTCCCGGGATGATGGCACCTGACCGCCGTACCCGGGCGCCGCGAAGGTCGCTCAAGCGGCGATCCCTGCATGCCGATGCGCCACTCGGGTACACGCGGAAGACCGAAACTTGAAACGAACGCGTGCGTTGCGCGTAGAAGAACTGGAGCAGGTACGCCCACGGGCGGTTTCAGACCGCGCGCGGGTGCTTGACTTCACAAAGTAAAGCGCCTACAGTAGAACATACGTTTGAGGTCTAGGTTGGCCGTGGTGCCGCCTTCGACGGCCTCGAGACCTCCTTCCAGAGCACGAGCCGGTCCCGAACCCAAGGGGACCGGATGACGAAACGGACGCACATGTCAGTGGTTGAACTTCAGGAACTCGAAGAGATCAAGAACCTCGTGGCCAAGGGCACGCAGGTCGGTGTCCTCACGTTCGCCGAGATCGCGACGGCGGTCGCCGAGATCGATCTCGACGAGTCCGACGTCGAGGAGCTGCACCAGTTCCTCGAGAAGTCCGAGATCGAGCTCGTCGAGGAGATCGACCCGGCCACCACGGCCGCCAACCAGGTCGACCGCGCGCCGGACAAGCGCTCCCGCCGCAAGAAGTCGGCCGCGCTCGACCTCAAGCCCGACATGACGACGGACAGCCTCCAGCTGTTCCTCAAGGACATCGGCAAGGTCCGGCTCCTCACCGCCCAGGAGGAGGTCGACCTCGCCAAGCGCATCGAGCGCGGCGACCTCGACGCCAAGCAGAAGATGGTGGAGTCGAACCTCCGCCTCGTCGTCTCGATCGCGAAGAACTACCGCAACCAGGGCCTCCCGTTCCTCGACCTGATCCAGGAGGGGACGCTCGGGCTCGTCCGTGCGGCGGAGAAGTTCGACTACCGCAAGGGCTTCAAGTTCTCGACGTACGCGACGTGGTGGATCCGTCAGGCCATCGCCCGCGCGCTCGCGGACAAGGCCCGGACGATCCGAATCCCCGTCCACGTCGTCGAGAAGCTCAACAAGATCGGCCGCGCCGAGCGCAAGCTCGTCACCGAGCTCGGTCGTGAGCCCACCGCCGAGGAGATCGCCGAGGTGACCGGCATCGACCCCGAGGAGGTCGAGTCGATCAAGCGCTCCGCGCAGGCCCCGGTCTCCCTCGAGAAGCCGGTCGGCGACGAGGAGGAGTCGGAGTTCGGGCAGTTCATCGCCGATGAGCGGGCCGAGTCGCCGTACGAGCGCGCCGCAGAGATCCTCACGAAGGAGGCGCTCCGTGAGGCGCTCGAGAACCTCTCGTACCGCGAGCGGCGTGTGCTCGAGCTGAGGTACGGCCTCGGCGGCGAGCACCCCCGCACGCTCGACGAGGTCGGCCGCACGTTCAACGTGACGCGCGAGCGCATCCGCCAGATCGAGAATCAGTCGCTGAAGAAGCTTCAGAGCCTCGCTGAGGCGCAGAAGCTCCGCGACGTCGCCTGATCGCCGGCGACACACCAGCCGCACCGGAGGGCCCGCGCGAGCGGGCCCTCCGTCGTTCCGGGGGGTGGCGCGGCCGGGACGGAGGGCGCCGCGATCGCGACGCGGCGAGCCGCGCGTCGAGGAAGCGCCGGACGACGACCCGGCGGCCGAGGTCCGCTCGCGGGCCCAGGTCGGGGGCGCTCCTCGCTGCGTGACGTGAGTCGCGGGGCGAGTGTCGGGTGTACGTGCGTGTTCAGTCGACTACCCTCCGCACATGGGTTGGAGGAAGACGGTCCTCGCGACGCTCATCGCGGTCCTCGGCGCGCCGGCGGCGGCGCCGGCCGCGACCGAGATGAGGCAGGCGTTCGACCCCGCCTACGAACTGCGCAACTTCGACAAGACCCAGGAGCGGTTCCGTGAGCTGACGGCGCTCCCGGACTACCAGCTCAAGCTGCGGGTCGTGGGCCTGCGCAAGCAGCTCGAGGGCACCCAGATCCTCGCCACCGACGGTCCCGCGCGCGAGCACGGGCGCAACTTTCTCGGCAACCTCTGCGCGAACCACCAGGACGGGTGCGCGGGCGACGTCCGGCTCGACGACTGGACCGCCAACGGGTTCGGAATCGCCGAGCCCGTGCTGTTCACCGCCCGCAACGGCTCGACGCTCTCCGGCCGCGTCTGGGCGACGAAGGCCGGGCCGGCCACCCGGCCCGGGGTCGTCATCACCAACGGGTCGGTCCAGGCTCCCGAGGAGCTCTACTGGTTCGCTGCGCAGATCCTCGCGAAGGCCGGGTACGTCGTCCTCACCTGGGACCCCCAGGGCCAGGGCTTCTCCGACACCTTCGGCGCGGGGGCCGACACGATGGACGGCGTCCCCTCCCAGGAGGGCCGGCCGTTCTTCGACGGGACGGAGGACGCGCTCGACTTCTTCTTCTCGGCGCCGACGGCGCCGTACCGCCCGCGGCCCTCGTGCACCACCGGGACGGACCACTCGGCCAAGCACGCCGCCCGCGTCGCCGACGGCCGCAACTCGGCGTTCAACCCGTACCACTCCCTCCTCGACCCGTCCCGTGTCGGGGTTCTGGGGCAGTCGCTCGGCGCCGGTGCGGTCTCGTACATCGGGCAGATCGACCCGCGGGTGACCGCGATCGTCGCGATGGACAACCTGTCGGCGCCCTCCGAGGGTCCGGAGTGCGCGTCCGCGCCGCAGACCCGTCCCCGCAACCCCCCGCTCACCAAGCCGGCTCTCGGCCTCACCAACGACTACCGGCTGTTCGAGCTCGCGAAGACCGAGCTGCCCGACCCGCGCGCGAAGCAGGCGGCGTCGGAGAGGCTCTCCGCGCTCGGCGTGGACACCGGGTCGCTCGTCGTCCGGGGCGGCACCCACTTCGAGGGCGCGTTCATCCCGAACCCGGCGTTCCAGGCGACGCTGCGCGGCAACGATCTCTACGCGTGGTACCTGCGGGCCTGGTTCGACCGCTACGTGAAGGGCGCGCCCGACGCCGACCGGGCGCTGCTCACCGACCGCTGGCGCCGCGACCCGCTCGAGGCCGCCGCCGACTCGACCGGTGACGGGAACCAGTTCTCCCAGTACTACTTCTCGCGGCTGTCGTTCTCCCGCGGGGCGGACGGTCGCCGGGCCGTGTGCGAGAACCTCCGCGACGGCTGCGCGAACATCGTCGCCGACGGGCAGGCTCCCGAGCCGTGGAGCTTCCTCGACGTCGTCACCACGAAGGACGGCGACGCGGTCGCGGGCTCTCCCGCCGACCGGCTGCCGGCGGGCACGATCGCTCCCGCGGGGGCCGACGGGGCCGCCCCCGGCGGACAGGGCCGGCCGGCGACGTGCCGGGACGCG